>DAOPJS010000219.1:0-2964 GCA_035399785.1 Alphaproteobacteria bacterium | reverse complement strand
CGCCGTGGCCAGCCGTGATTTCGCCATTGAGTTTTTGTTTGTCTGTGCGCAGTGCGGTCTGAATCTTTCGCGCCTCGCCGAAGAAATTATTCTCTGGAGCACCCCACAATTTGGCTTCATTACTTTAAGTGATGCGTGGAGCACGGGCAGTTCAATCATGCCGCAAAAGAAAAACCCAGATGCTGCTGAATTGGTGCGTGCAAAAACGGGTCGTCTGAACGGCAATCTCATTCAACTGATGACGGTGTTAAAGGCGTTACCGCTTACCTACAACAAAGACCTTCAGGAGGATAAAGCCTGTGTCTTTGAATCTTTTGATACCATCATGCTTTGTCTGCAGGCGGTGGAAGGAATGATTTCCACCATGACCGTACATAAAGATAAAATGCTTGCGGCCGCCCAAAGCGGTTATTCCACCGCTACGGAAATTGCCGACTGGCTGGTGCGCACGCTGGGTCTGCCCTTCCGTGAGGCACACCATATCACGGGGGCAATCGTCAAAATCGCTGAAACCAAAGGCTGCCGTCTGGATCAGTTGGAACTTGCAGACATGCAAAGCGTGGACAACCGTATTACGGATGACATCTTTTCTGTTTTATCGGTTGAAAATGCCCTAAAATTGCGCAATGTCCTCTAGATCACTTTTACAGGTTCAAAATCTTTCCGTTTCTTTTAAAACACCCGAGCGTGTTTTTCAGGCGGTGAAGAATATATCTTTTGACGTCAACGAAGGACAAACTATCGCCCTTGTTGGTGAAAGCGGATCGGGAAAATCTGTCTCTGCATTATCGATCATGCAGCTACTACCCTATCCTTTGGCGTCACACTCACCGGAGTCGAGCATAAAATTTAATGGCGAGGAACTGGTCGGCAAAAAAGATGCCTTCATGCGGCATATTCGCGGCAGCCAGATCGGCATGATTTTCCAAGAACCCATGACCGCGCTTAATCCGCTTCATTCGATTGAACGACAAATCGGTGAGGTCTTACGCCTGCATCAGAAAATGTCTGAGGGTAAAGCACGGGAACGTGTGCTGGAACTCCTCGACATGGTGCAACTGCCAATGATGAAACAGCGCCTGTCGGCCTACCCGCATGAATTATCTGGCGGTCAACGTCAACGGGTGATGATTGCCATGGCCTTGGCGAATAATCCTGAACTGTTGATTGCCGACGAACCTACAACGGCGCTGGATGTCACCGTGCAGGCGGAAATTCTGGAATTACTGGAAGAATTACAACGCGACCTGAAAATGGCCATGCTGATGATCACGCATGATCTATCCATCGTTGAAAAATTCGCCGATGAGGTCTGCATTATGAAGCATGGTGAAATTGTCGAACAAGGCAATACAAAAGCCATCTTTAACGCCCCTAAAAATGACTACGCCAAGAAACTTCTTGGCGCGATGCCTAAAGGCGTCGCTAATCCACCGAAAGCAAACTCAAAAGACATTATCAAAGGCACAAATATTAAAGTGCACTTCCCGACCAAGAAATCCTTCTTCGGCAAAGTCACCGACTGGGTGAAAGCCGTTGACGGCATAGATGTCGAAATAAAAGCAGGGCACACTGTCGGTGTTGTCGGCGAAAGCGGCTCCGGTAAGTCCACGCTCGGCTTTGCGCTTCTTCGCTTACTCAACGGACAAGGAAATATTCTTTTTGAAGGAACCGATATTTCTTCTTATGGCCGCAAAGAAATGACTCCTTTACGTGCCGATATGCAGGTGGTCTTTCAAGATCCGTTCAGCGCCCTCTCGCCGCGGATGAGTGTCGCCGACATTATAGGCGAAGGGCTGAAAGTTCACCGCCCCGATCTGGACGTACATGGCCGCGATGATTTAGTAGTGCAGGCCTTAAAAGATGTTCATCTTGACCCTGACACCCGCCACCGTTATCCGCATGAATTTTCCGGTGGCCAGCGCCAACGTGTCGCCATTGCCCGCGCCATGGTGCTGCATCCTAAATTTGTCGTGCTGGATGAACCGACTTCCGCTTTGGACGTTTCTGTTCAAGTTGAAATCATTGATCTGCTGCGCGAACTGCAATCCAAGCATGATCTGGCCTATCTGTTTATCAGCCACGACCTGCGCGTTGTCCGCGCGATGGCGCATGATTTGATTGTGATGAAAAACGGACAGGTTGTTGAAAGCGGCAAAGCCGCTGACATCTTCGCCAACCCCAAAGAAGACTATACAAAAACGCTTTTAGACGCCGCCCTGAACCTCAAAGCTAAAAAAGCGGCGTAAATAACCGGAAAGGAAAAAACAATGACCCTATCGTTTCGTTCTGCCTTTATTTTGTTTACTACCGCAGTAATAACCCTCACAGGTTCGATGTCCAAAGCACACGCCGATGATCAGGAATGTGATTACATGGACACTTATATTAATTCTGTCGTATCGGCGCCCATCCATAATGGCGGCGGCGTCTGGCGGGCGGCTACCTTTTCGATGCAGGGTGATTTCTGGCTTTTGGTTGAACATATTGATTACAACAATGCCGACAAATACGATTATGAATCCATTGAACAAGCAACCTTAACCGAAGCAAAGGGCTCATCGACACTACCCTTTGAAAATGCCGCCAGTGTGGTTATCAAGGATATGAAATGGGAGAGCGATGATTTTCGTGCGGCGGAAAACGCCCTTGATTTCACCCTGTCTTATATCGGCACCGTTGATGGTGAAAAACGCAGCCTGACCGCCGCCTGTAAAATTCCTGTCGGGGATAACGGCATCGGCAAAGCCGCCTGCACACTATAGAGATGTAGGATTCTTACATCTCATCATTTACGCTGCGCGGGGAGGATTTATTTAGAAACAACACTGAATCATAAGTACAAACAGTGCATGGCACTATGCGCTTTTTTATGGTGCCCAACCTCAAAGCCAAAAAAGCGGCGTAAATAACCCTTCATATTTACATAATTATATGATATTGTTTCTTCCATGATAAACAGAA
>DAOPJS010000218.1:0-2973 GCA_035399785.1 Alphaproteobacteria bacterium | reverse complement strand
CGGTTAGACGCTCAAATGTTGCAGATTGTTCCTTGTGCCCTTTTAAACGAACAACCGCCCGATGTTTGATTTTGCCGCTCTTATCTTTGCGCTTAACAAAAGTCGCCATAGTTACCTCGATGTCTGTAAGTGGTTGAAAGCTACAACACAGGCGAATCTTTGACAACACCAGATATAAAGTCTGATGTATAAAAACAGTAACCAACTGATAAATAATGGATTATTTTTTATTGATTGCTGAATGGTACACTGGTGACACAATAAAAGCGTCGCCAAGATGAATGACCAATAAGAATTTAAAGATTGTTTTTGTGTTGTGGTGAGTTGATAGCCAGTGTGCCAAGAGTGTGCCAAACGGCTAAAATCGACAATACAAGAGGAAGCCAAAACGCTTGAAAGCGTTGGTGCGGGTGGTCGGACTCGAACCGACACGTCCTTGCGGACACCAGATTTTGAGTCTGGCGCGTCTACCAATTCCACCACACCCGCAAAACAAGATATGCTGTAGAAGACGGGACTTTTTATCCAAAATGTCCATAAAGTTCAAGTTTTTAATAAAGCAGCTTGGTTTATAGTGGGCATCATGCTTAAAGAAAGTATGGAAACACGCACCTTATCAGAGCTTTTGGAGGATCTGAGATCCCATATCACAGGAGAAAGCATTTCCCTGAAAGTATTACTGGGCGCTTTTCACGAGCGCGGCTTTGGGTTTTTCCTCTTCCTTTTTTCTTTGCCGGCCGCCCTGCCCGTTCCGGCTTTCGGGATTAACGCTCTCATTGCTTTGCCTTTGTTACTGCTGACGGCGCAACAAGCCGTGGGACGCCATACCATTTGGCTTCCTGAAAAATGGCAGTCAAAAACCATTTCAAAGACAAAGGTGGAGGGCTTTATCACCTCCGCCACGCCTTGGATCAAGCGGCTGGAATTCTTTATCCGCCCGCGCCTGAGCTTTATGACACAGGGGCATATTTCAAAACTGATCGGTGTTTTGGGGTTCATTATGGCGCTGGCTGTATCCATTCCGCTTCCCCTGACGAATACAGTGCCAAGCTTCGGCATTGCCATGATGGCAATCGGCGTTTTAATGCGCGACGGATTGGCCGTTATCGGCGGCGCCATTGTCGGAACGCTTTGGGTTATTTTGCTGGTAGGTTTTGTGTTAATATACGGCCCCGAAGGCTTTGACATGGTGAAGGACTTCATCAAAGGTCTGATCTGAAATATTTATATCGAACGTTTCACGTGAAACAAATAGAGAACTTGCTATGAAAAATATTATCATTAAAATTCTGAGCTGTTACCGATCCATGCCCCTCCTGATGGCGGCTATTGCCGCCGCCGCCCTTGGTATGGCGTTGATGGGACAATATGTTTTCGGGCTTGAACCCTGCATCCTTTGTCTTATTCAGCGCTATCCTTACGGGATTGTTATTGCTCTTGGTTTAATCGGTTTTGTGACATCGTTCAAATGCAAGAAAGGCGCCGCCTTTGTTATGGCGCTGATCGGTTTGACCTTTCTGGCGAACAGCGTCATTGCATTTTATCATACCGGCGTCGAGCTTCATTGGTGGAAATCATTTCTGGAAGGATGCGCCGTCCCCGACATGGTCGGCGATATCGATCAAATCATGGCCGATATCCAAAGCCGCACCAAAGCCGTCAGATGTGATGAAATTCCGTGGGCCGATCCGATATTCAATCTATCAATGGCAAATTACAATGTGATCTTTTGTTTGGGATTAGGGATCATTGCCTTGGTATCAACCCGCCTGATCTGGAAAAAGGCAGATTAATTAAATAAGCCTTTAATGCTTTTGGCGGCATCATCAACGGCGCCCTTTACATTATCAAGAACCGCATCTGCACCGCCCATAGCGCCGGCTTTACGCGCGGCTGTCTCTGCCTGCCCGAGATACTGTATGATAATCTGCGCCACAGCTTCGCGCGCCAAAACACCGTTTGATTTAGTCCCGATGCCTGAAATGCGCACAGGCGGCAGATCAATTGACCCGATATCTCTGTCAAGCAAGGTAATGCTCGGGTTGATCGTTGATTCATTGACAACCATTTTGCGAACAATGACCCGAACCTGTTCACTGGCAACGCTTTCTTTCTGTGGTTTCTTGGCCGCGAGATTCTTGAGCGCCTGCAGATTGGTTCCCTTCTCTGTCACTTCCAGATTAACAACCGTGCCGTGCACCTGAATATCGTTAAAATCAATCAATTGGCGCGATGCCGCCTTCAGACCAATATCAATCTCATCCGTCGTCATGATATAGGATTTTTTAAACCCTGGCGGGTTGGCAATTTTTACGCCGCGCACAACGACGCTTTTTTCTTTTAAAGAAACCTGTAAGGAAGAAATTGAAACGTTAACACCCAAGGCATTCGAGGCAATTTTCTCTGCCGCGTTTTTTGCCAGATTGCCGAAATTCAGATACAAAAATATCCCCGCCGCAATAATCAGCGAGGATATAATCGTCAAAATAATCTTAGAGCGGCTCATAACAAGCTCCCTTTTATTAAAATCAGGCGAATTACAGACCCAATAAGGTCATAAAACCGCTAAAGCCCATAAAAAGACCGCAGTAAAATAGATAAAAGCCAACAGATTGCTTCAGCGTCCGTTGCTTTTCAAAATTGAAAAGATCGTCAAACATGACATTTTCCTGTCTAAAAGATATGTGAATTGCTGATGTTTTAGGACGCCGAGGGCGGGAAGTCAAGGGTTTCTCTATGTTTCTGGGCTTTTAAATATAAAAAACCATATAAAAAGCCCGCATAAGCGGGCTTTTTGGAATTCGTTAGACAGAAATAAAGATTATTTCTTAATTGTGGTCAGAATAGCCACAGGGATCAGACCCAACATGACATCTGTTGTGTAAGACAAATACACAGCCACCACAGTCAGCAATACAGCGAATATGTCGCTTGTCAGCTTTCTGTGTGAGAGGATGAGCCCTGACACCAAGA
>DAOPJS010000217.1:1286-2973 GCA_035399785.1 Alphaproteobacteria bacterium | reverse complement strand
TCCCGATCCGTCAGGGCGAATAACACCGATATAGAACTGCCCACCCAGCATTTTGGTGAAGGCAATCAAATCTCCACGTGGTGACCAGACAGGGTTGGCGTAACGCCCTTTCCCGAAGGAAATTCTCTGGGCATTGCCACCGTTTGAATCCATCACGTAAATCTGCTGTGATCCGCCGCGGTCAGATTCAAATACAATCTGCTTTCCTGTCGGGGAATATGACGGCGCTGTGTTAATGGACGGATTATTAGTCAGTTGACGTGACTGACGGCTGCGCAAATCCATCTCATAGATGTTACTGCCTCCGTTTTTGGACAAGCTCATAATGACCTTGTTACCATCGGGTGAAAAACGCGGGGCAAATGTCATGCCCGGGAAATTCCCCAGCAATTCCTGACGTCCTGTATCAATGTTATAAAGATAAACACGCGGCTCTCCGCCTTTATAAGACATGTAGGTGATTTCCTGCGCTGTCGGGGAGAAGCGCGGGGTAAGTACCAATTCACCCGCAGGAGTCAGATAACGGTGGTTTTTACCGTCTTGATCCATAATAGCTAAACGTTTGACGCGGTTTGTGGCCGGGCCGGATTCTGCAATATAGACAATACGGGTATCGAAATATCCGCTCTCTCCCGTGATGCGTTTATAAATTTCGTCAGAAATAATATGGGCAATGCGGCGCCAGTTTTGCGGCGTCGTCATATAGGCCATGCCTGTTAATTGCTGCTGGGAAAATACATCCCATAAGCGAAATTCAACGCGGGTTCTGCCATCGCTTGTTTGGGTAACGGTACCTGAAACCAAAGCTTGCGCATTAATCGCCCGCCACTCGCCAAAACGCGGTTGGTCTTTTTCGATTGATTCAGGGGACTGGATAAAACTGTTCGGGTTGAGCGGTTGAAACAAACCTGAATTTTGCAGGTTTTGTGCAATGATGGCGGGAATGTCCCGCGCCAGATCGTTAAATTCTGTTTTTTGCGGATAAAATTTACTGACGGCAATCGGCACAGATTGGGCAGAACCGGCAGTTACGGCAGGGGCCTGAATTTGTGCCTGTGCCTGGGTGACGCTGCCGATCACAATTATCAGGGCAAAAAGTATGTTGAACATGGTTTTCATCAGTTAAGCTCTCCTGCTTTCAATCAATATCTTAGGTAACACGGCTGGGATCAAAATCGACAGAGATATATTGATCTTTCCAGACTTTAAATTTGTCTTCGGGGAGGTTCAGCGGGCTGCAGGCCGGATCTAAAACCGCCCGCTTGGCACTTTCGGCCAAGGCGCGAAACGCCGGGTCATTTGCGATGCGCCACTCATCCTGAACATCGACGCGGCGTACCGTACGATCAGGGTTGGCCCATATATGCACGGTGACAACCATGTCATAGACATTTTTGGCGCCGATCGGAATTTGCCAGCAACCGATTAACTGATTGGTCAGGGCGCTGAGCTCGTTCTGCGTTACATATTGTGCCATAGGGGCATCGGGCGCGGCTTCGGCCAAAACATCTTCCAGATTTTCACCTTCTGCCGTGTCTTCACTTTCCTGAAGGTTTTTCATCAGCGATGCCAACGGGTCTTCCTGTTGAACGGCTTCTTCTTTTTTCTCTTCAACCTTCTTCTCGGGCTCTTTGACTTTTTCTAACTTGTCAGAGGGCGGCGGCGGTGTTTTCGGTTTTGGCTTTAC
>DAOPJS010000217.1:0-1186 GCA_035399785.1 Alphaproteobacteria bacterium | reverse complement strand
GTCGCCAAAATAATTATGCTCAAATGAAAAACGGCCGATCCGATCAGGGCGATTTTCATCCCCTTGGTCAACGTCTGTTCTTCTGTGGCAAATATTGCATTCATGGCGAAAAACTTAAAATCCGTTTATGGCGTTTTTATGAATGACTATTGTTTGGCCGTCGATATCAGGGCAACTTTGCGAAAGCCCGCGCCGTTAATAGCGCCAAGAACTTCCATAACCTGTCCGTAATCCATGGATTGATCGGCGCGGATATAAATACGGCTGTCAGGGTTATTTTTCGTAATTTCCCCCAAGAGGGCAACAAGGCGTGCCTGCTTGACCTCGGTTTCCCCGACATAGATTTTACCGTCTTTATCAAGACTGACTTCCACGGGCTTGTTATCTTCTTCACTCAGTGCTTTGGCTTCGCTGTCAGGAAGATCAATCGGAACGCCTGCTGTTAAAAGCGGCGCCGCAACCATAAAAACAACCAGCAACACCAGCATCACATCAACAAACGGCGTGACGTTGATTTCCGCCATAGGACGGTAGCCCCGTCCGCTGCTTTTGCCTGTATCGATCTTGGCACCCATATTATGCCGCTCTCTTTCCTGCGCTCTTATCCTGTGATTCCAGATGACGCGACAGGATGGCAATAAATTCGGTAACAAACGCATCCAGGCGGGCCGCATAGCGTCCTAAACGGTTACTGTAACCATTATAGGCGACAACGGCGGGAATTGCCGCAACCAGACCCAAGGCGGTGGCAAAAAGCGCTTCGGAAATACCGGGGGCAACAACGGCCAATGACGTATTATTTGTCTGCGCGATAGAGCTGAAACTGTTCATAATTCCCCAAACGGTTCCGAACAAACCGATGAACGGCGCGGTGGAGCCGATTGTCGCCAAAAACGTCATGCCGCGCTCCAACCTTTCCATTTCACGACCTATCGTAACCGTCATGGCGCGTTCAACTCGCTGACGAAGGGAGGCTTGTAATTCCTGCCTGTCGGGAACACCGCCTTGAACGGTGTTTTGCCATTCTTCCATACCGGCAGAAAATGTTTTTAAAAGAGGGTCATGCGGGCTTTTCTTAATGCGTTGGTAGAGCTTATCCAGCGGCTCTCCTGACCAGAAAGCATCTTCGAATTTCTTGGCGCGCTTGGTCAGGCGGCTAATGGTTGTGCGTTTTTCAAAAATAATC
>DAOPJS010000216.1:0-2975 GCA_035399785.1 Alphaproteobacteria bacterium | reverse complement strand
TTTCCTATATTGGAGATAAGCCAATAGGTTTTATGCTTTGGGAAGTGCCTTTAAAAGGAAAAATGATTGGCAATTGTATGGTTCATTGTACGCTTTATGATCGTGGACTCTCAGAGTTGCTGCACTATGAAATGGCAAAATCATTATACGAAGATGGTGTTGAGTATTTATGTTTAGGTGGTGCCGAAACAGAAGGCTTGGATTTTTTTAAAAGAAAAATGAATCCTATTAACTCGATCGAGCTGGTTACAATTACCCTATAACAGGTCCGTAATTTCCTCAAAAACATCATGAAACATCTGTTCGGTCAGGCGTTTGGTCGAGGTATTGTATTTCGAGCAATGGTAACTGTCGATCAAGGTGATGCCGTTTTGCATCTGGTGACGCGCGCCATGGGCAAATTTGTGATCTGAAATCTTTCCGCCGCAAGCTTTGACGACTGAATTATGAGATACCAGCCCGAGGGAGAGGATGATCTTCAAATTCGGCATGTTATCTATCTGGGCGGTTAAAAACGGCCGACAATTATTTATTTCCGATCCAATCGGTTTGTTTTCAGGGGGCAGGCAGCGTACGGCATTGGTAATACGGCAATTAATCAGCTCCAGCCCGTCATCGGGGCGCGCCTTAAACTCACCTTTGGCCAGCCCGTATTTCAATAAAGTGCCGTAAAGCAATTCCCCTGCAAAATCGCCTGTGAAGGGTCTTCCCGTGAAATTAGCCCCTTTGAGCCCGGGTGCCAGCCCGACAATAAGTAATTGCGCCTCTTCAGGGCCGAAGGAAGGGACGGGAGCGTTGAATTTATCGGGGTATTTGGCACGGCATTCAGCCCTGAAATCAGCCAATCTGGGGCATATTTGACAGTTATGATCGGGGATGGGTAAGGCAGAGTGATTTTTAAGGGATGCTTTCATAGCGGCACAATGGCATTAAAAATGGCCAAAATAAAGGGGGCAGGCATCACAGGGCTTGCAGTTTTTCAGAAATCATCCTATAAACAGCCTTCTTTTGGAATAAATGACGATAAATAAGGTGAAACATGGCACGCGTAACCGTTGAAGATTGTATTGATAAAGTAACCAACCGCTTTGAATTGGTCATGGTGGCCTCACAGCGCGCCCGTAAAATCGGTTCCGGCGCAGCGCTGACGGTTGACCGTGATAACGACAAAAACCCTGTTGTGGCTTTGCGTGAAATTGCCGAAGAAACGGTGGATGTTGCAGAATTGAAAGAAGATCTGATCCGTAACAACCAACGCGTTATCGCCTTGGATGATGATGGTGAAGATGTGATTGATATGATGGACGGCGAACAGGAATGGAGCTCCATGAGCGATCAGGACAGAGCGCCAATGGATGCCGATGACGAAGATGAGCCTTCTTTGGCTGATCTTGCCGGTGACATGGATGATGATATCGACGAATAATTAGCTTTCTTGCTGATTTTCGTGACTTAAATTAAGGCCGGTTTATATCGGCCTTTTTTGCATTTTCTCCCCTATCATTTCGTGATTTGTCCTATTAATAATGTTATCTTGTAATGAAATTGATTTTTGCTTTCAAAGCGTTATCCAACAGGAAAAACTACCTTGAGTGACTCAGAATTACTGTCCGACTTAATTGGCAAAATGCGGGTTTATACGCCTGATCTTGATGAAGGCCAGATCAAGGAAGCGTATGACTACGCAAAAAAAATGCATGACGGTCAGACCCGTGTTTCGGGGGAGCCGTATTATACCCATCCGGTGGAAGTTTCCTCAATATTGGCAGATATGCGGCTTGATGAGGCCACGATCATTACGGCGATTTTGCATGATACGCTGGAAGATACCGAAGCAACCTACGATGAAGTTAAAAAGAAATTCGGTGCTGAAGTTGCCGATCTGGTCAATGGCGTCAGTAAGCTGACAAAAATTGAAAGCCAGACCTTTGAGGGAAAGCAGGCTGAAAATTTTCGAAAACTGCTCTTGGCCATGTCGGAAGATATTCGTGTCTTGCTCGTCAAGCTGGCCGACCGCCTGCATAATATGCGTACGCTTTATCATTTTAAAGACAGGCCTGATAAAACAGCGCGTATCGCGCGTGAAACACTCGACATTTATGTTCCCCTCGCCGAGCGTATCGGTATGCACCAGATGAAAGAGGAACTGGCCGACCTTGCCTTTGAATACCTCAACCCCGAAGCCAAAGAGAGTATTACAAATCGCCTGTATTTCTTAAGAGAAGAAAGCGGGAATGTTGTAAAGAAAATCATCAAGCATTTGGAAGCCTTGATGATTAAAAATAATATTGATTGTGAAATTACGGGGCGTGAAAAAACCCGCTATTCAATCTGGCAGAAAATGCAGCGTAAAAACGTCGCATTTGAACAGCTTTCAGACATCATGGCCTTTCGTATCGTTGTTAAGGATGTAGGGGAGTGTTACCATACGCTGGGTGTTTTGCACTCCAGCTATCCTGTCGTACCCGGGCGCTTCAAAGATTATATTTCGACACCCAAACCTAATGGTTACAGATCCCTTCATACAACAATTATCGGCCCTGAAAATCAGCGTATTGAAATTCAAATCAGAACAGTTGAAATGCATCAGGAGGCAGATTTGGGTGTGGCCGCCCACTGGGCCTATAAGGACGGTAAGAAGAAAGTCGATGTTAAAGATGTCACCCAATATCGCTGGTTGAGAGAATTGCTTGATATTCTCGAGCAGGAACAACGCCCCGAAGATTTTCTTGAAAATACCAAACTGGAACTATTTCAGGATAAGGTTTTTGTTTTCTCTCCTAAAGGTGATTTGATTGAGCTGCCTAACGGGGCAACCCCCGTTGATTTTGCTTATGCCGTGCATTCAGGGGTTGGCGATAAATGTGTCGGATCAAAAATTAACGGACGTATCGCGCCGCTCAATACCAAGCTGAATAATGGTGATCAGGTTGAAATTATTACCTCTAAAACGCAAACCCCTTCTCCATCGTGGG
>DAOPJS010000215.1:0-2979 GCA_035399785.1 Alphaproteobacteria bacterium | reverse complement strand
GATTTTCATTATGGTGACCCTATCGATGTTATGGATAAAAACGGCCATAAACTGGCTCTGGGACTGGTCACCTACAGCGCCAACGAGGCACGCCTGATTCTGGGGTGTAAAAGCACCGATATCTCTGATGTTTTGGGCTATTCCCGCGGGGATGAGCTGATCCACCGCGACGATTTGGTCTTGCAAGCCTGACTCTCACGGGTCATCATAGCCCCTGCGAATAAAAGGGGAATATATGATGCGTACCGATACACCAAAAGAAATTTACCTGAAAGATTACACGCCGCCTGCTTACAAAGTGGCGCATACGGATCTGACATTCGAAATTTTCGACGGTAAAACAATTGTTACGGCCAAGACGCAATTTACAACCAATAATGACTCTGACGCTCCTTTGTTTTTGGAAGGGGAAGAGTTAAAGCTGATATCCTGCAAACTGGATGGCAAAGACGTTCAGCCTAAAATTGACTCAAAAGGGATGACTATTCCCTGCCCCGGAAAAGATATTTTTACCCTCGAAATTGTCACGGAAATTTGTCCTGAAAAAAATACCGCGCTTGAAGGGCTATACTATTCCGGCTCAACCTATTGCACCCAGTGTGAGGCACAAGGATTTCGTAAGATTACTTATTATCCCGACCGTCCTGATGTGATGGCAACGTTTAAGGTCACGGTAGAGGCTGATAAAAAAACATGTCCTGTTTTGTTGTCTAACGGCAATTTGATCAATTCAGGGGAAGCCAAAGACGGGCGCCATTTTACTGTCTGGGATGATCCGACGCCTAAGCCTTGCTACCTCTTTGCGCTTGTCGCGGGGGATTTGGTGCATGTACATGATACTTTCACAACGATGTCGGGCATGGAAGTTGATCTGTATATCTACGTTAAGGAAGGTGATGAAGGACAATGTGCCCATGCCATGGAATCTTTGAAAAAATCCATGAAATGGGACGAAGAAGTTTACGGGCGTGAATATCAATATGACCGTTTCAACATTGTCGCCGTCAGCGATTTCAATATGGGCGCGATGGAAAACACGTCACTGAACGTATTCAATACCGCCCTTGTACTCGCGCATCAGGAAACGGCAACAGATACAGATTTCTACCGTGTTGAAGGCGTTATCGCCCATGAATATTTTCACAATTGGACAGGCAATCGCGTGACCTGCCGCGATTGGTTTCAACTATCATTGAAGGAAGGTTTAACCGTTTTCCGCGATCAGGAATTCTCCGGCGATATGAATTCGAAGAGCGTTGAGCGAATTGATGATGTGACCCATTTGCGCCGCTCACAATTCCCTGAGGATGCCTCTCCCCTTGCTCATCCCGTGCGTCCGGAAAGCTATATCGAGATCAATAATTTCTACACTATGACAGTGTATGAAAAAGGCGCGGAAGTGATCCGCATGTTTCATACCTTGCTTGGCTCTGACTTATACCGCAAAGCCACTGATCTTTATTTTGATCGCTTTGACGGTCAGGCCGTGACAATTGATGACTGGGCACAATGTATGGCCGATGCGTCGGGCATGGATCTGGAGCAATTCAAACTTTGGTATTCACAGGCAGGAACACCTGAAGTCAAAGCCTCAGGAAAATATGATAAGGAATCCAAAACCTATACGTTGACACTGGAACAACGCATTCCTGATACCGCAGGACAAACCAACAAAAAACCGATGCATATTCCTGTGGCGGTCGGGTTGGTCGGCCCCAATGGCGATGACTTGATCGGTACAAAAGTGCTCGATTTAAAAAAGAAAAAACAGGAATTCAAATTCGAGAATATAGGTTCCAAACCTGTGCCGTCGATCCTGCGTAATTTCTCCGCGCCTGTAAAATTAACGACAGATTTGAGCGAAAAAGAAATCGCCTTCCTGATGGTACATGACAGTGACGGCTTTAATCGTTGGGAGGCAGGACAGATTTACGCTCACCGTGTCATTGCCAAGATGCTTAAAGACGGCTCAAAGGATGTCCCTGCAGATTTTCTTGATAGTTTTGGTTTGTTGATCGAGCGCGCTCTTGATCCTGCCAGTGACAAGGCCTTGATGGCGCGCGCCCTCTCCTTGCCGGGCATATCCGAAATTTCGCAGCAGCAGGATGTCGTTGACCCGTCGGCGATTGCAAAAGTGAAAAAATCCATTGAAGCGGCGATCAAGCGCGAACATAAGGCCGCGCTGACAAAAATCTACAAAGCCAACAGCGATGAAGGTGAGTTTAGCGTCTCTGCCGAGGCGATGGGCAAGCGCGCCCTTCGCAATGTCGTATTGGGGTATTTAACCACGACCAAGGGAACGGGCTGTGCCAAATTGGCAACGGAACATTATCAGGGCGCCGATAATATGACCGACCGCATGGCCGCTTTAAACAGCATGATTGATAACAAGAATGCCCCGCGGGAAGAAATCCTGCATAACTTCTATAAAAAGTTTAAGGACTATCCGCTCGTCATTGATAAATGGTTCAGCATTCAGGCCTCTGCCGACCGCGATGATATTTTCGAGTGTCTGGATTATTTGAAAAACCATGCCGATTTTTCCATGAAAAACCCTAACCGTGTACGCTCGCTTTATGGGGCGTTTGCGATGAATAATCCGGTGCGTTTTCATGACCCTTCTGGCCGCGGTTATGAATTTTTGAAAGACGGTATTATTGAATTGAACGGTATTAACCCGCAAATTGCCGCACGCATGGTAACGCCTTTGCGTGAATGGCGGCGTTATACACCGGACAGGCAGGAAAAGATGAAGGCAGCCTTGCAGGAAATTGCGAATCTGGAGAACATTTCCCCCAATGTCTTCGAACTTGTTACAAAAAGCCTCAACGGCTGATATTAACTTTGATCAACAATTCGCCGCCCCCGTCTGCGGCATTGATGAGGTTGGGCGCGGCCCCTTGGCGGGGCCTGTTGTATCCGCCTGCGTATTGATTCCCGCAGAAAATCTTGGTCATACGATTTGGCAGGAAATTACCG
>DAOPJS010000214.1:0-2980 GCA_035399785.1 Alphaproteobacteria bacterium | reverse complement strand
CATGGATAATTTCATCCACCTGAGGGAGTGCGAGCTGTTCAAGCCCGGCTGCATAAGGCAACGGCACGTCAGCGGCGCAAACACGTTTCAGTGGTGCATCCAGATAATCAAAGGCATGTTCACCGATCAGCGCGGCAATCTCTGCCCCGATACCGGCAAACGGCCATCCTTCTTCACAAGTCACAATACGGTTGGTTTTCTTCACACTTTCCAGAATTGTATAACGATCCAGCGGACGAATAGTGCGCAAATTGATGACCTCCGCGCTGATCCCTTGCTCTGCCAGTTTCTCTGCCGCCTGCATGGCCTTACCCACCATGATCGAAAACGCCACGATCGTGACATCACTTCCTTCGCGCTCAATTTTGGCACGTCCCAGAGGAATTACGTAGTCAGGATCTGTCGGTACCTCGAAAGACTGACCGTACATAATTTCGTTTTCCAAAAACACTACAGGGTTCGGATCACGAATAGCCGCTTTCAAAAGTCCTTTTGCATCTGCTGCTGACCATGGGGAAACAACTTTCAGCCCCGGTACATGAGCATACCATGACGCATAACATTGTGAATGTTGTGCCCCCACACGGGCGGCCGCCCCATTCGGACCCCGAAAGACTATCGGGCAGCCCAACTGCCCCCCCGCCATATAAAGCGTCTTGGCCGCAGAGTTGATAATGTGGTCAATCGCCTGCATCGCAAAGTTCATGGTCATGAATTCAACAATTGGTCTCAACCCGTTAAAAGCAGATCCCACAGCAAGCCCTGCAAAACCGTGCTCGGTAATCGGGGTATCAATCACACGCTTGGCACCGAACTCATCCAGCAGCCCCTGCGTTACTTTATAGGCACCGTTATATTCAGCTACTTCCTCGCCCATGACATAGATATCGCCATCAGCGCGCATTTCTTCGGCCATGGCATCACGCAATGCCTCACGGACGGTTTGCGTCTGGGTTGCTGCCATGAAAGGTGCTTCGTCAAAAACAGGCGGCTCAATGACAACGCCCTGTGCGTATAAAATATCGCGGTTATCAACATGGGCACCGCTTGGCTGGCTGGCCACTGTCGTCGACATAGTCGCAGCGGGAGCAGCATCGGGAGAAGATTGCGGCGCGCATGGAATATTCGGCACAGAAGCGGCGTCTGCATCATCGGCACTTTCACCCTCTTCCAGCAACACGGCAATCGGCGTATTCACGGAAACATTTTGCGTTCCTTCGGGAACCAGAATTTTGCCAATCACGCCTTCATCAACGGCTTCAACTTCCATTGTGGCCTTATCGGTTTCAATCTCGGCAATCACGTCACCTGATTCAACCTTGTCCCCTTCTTTCTTGACCCATTTGGCCAAGTTCCCTTCCGTCATTGTCGGCGATAATGCCGGCATCAAAACCTGAATAGTCATTTACTTCACCTCTATCAAAATATCTGTCCAAAGTTCATCGGGGCCAAGCTCCGGAGATTCCTGTGCGAAATCGGCAGCTTCTTTCACCCGTTGCTTGATATCTTTATCAAGCATCTTCAGATCATCTTCCGTGATACCGTGTTGATCCATCATTACCTTTTTCAAATTGGTGATCGGATCGCGGTTATCTTTCATCTCATCCACTTCTTCCTTGCTGCGATATTTCGCAGGGTCAGACATGGAATGACCGCGGTAGCGATATGTCAGCACTTCCAGAATATACGGGCCGTTACCCGTGCGCACGTAATCGAGCGCCTGACGCGCCGCTGCCTGAACCGCAAAAACATCCATCCCGTCAACCTGCTCTCCCGGAATACCGTATCCCTGTCCGCGGGCATAAAGCTGCCCCGCACTGGAACGCTTAACCGACGTTCCCATCCCGTATTGGTTGTTTTCAATCACATAAAGAACGGGGAGCTTCCAGAGAGCGGCCATATTGTAACATTCGGCAACCTGCCCCTGGTTCGCAGAGCCATCGCCCATGTAAGCCACAGCCACACCACCATCCCCTTTATATTGATGGGCAAAGCCAAGACCTGTTCCGATTGCGGTTGAAGCACCGACGATTCCGTGACCGCCATAAAATCCCTTCTCCTGAGAGAACATGTGCATGGAACCACCTTTTCCGCGGGAGTATCCCCCTTCACGGCCTGTCAGCTCCGCCATGACCCCCTTCGGATCCATTCCTTTGGCCAGCATATGGCCATGGTCACGATAGGTGGTCACAACAGTGTCCTGATCTTCTTGGACGGATTGAATTCCTGTGACGACAGCTTCCTGTCCGATATATAGGTGGCAGAAACCACCAATAAGCCCCATACCGTAAAGTTGTCCTGCTTTCTCTTCAAAGCGGCGGATCAAAAGCATGTCATGATAAAGCTGCTTCATCTCCTCCAATGACGGCTCAGGCATGGAATTGGAAATAGTTTTGAGGTTCGGCTTCGATGATGCCTTTTTCGATTTAGATGTTGCCACGTATCAGACCCCTCTATCAGTGGTTAAAACATATAAAATAACCCCTCTTGATACCCATTCCCAAAAATTGAATCTAGCGAAAAATTTCATTTTTCCGCAAATAAACGCTTGTAAAAGCACAAGTTTTTGATTTTAAAGGATTTTATTAAAGGATTAAATGTCGCTATGAGCGATTTTGTAGCAATATAACTTCGTCGCCGCGACGATAACCCAAAACATGGCGGGCGCGCTCCTCCAGAAGGTCACGGTCAATAGAGCCCGGGCGCATCATCACCACCTTCTTCTCAATTTCCTGACGCTCTTCTTTCAGACCTTCATATTCATGGGAAACAGAGGCGATTTTATTCTCCAGAGTCATCAGGCGGAAATATCCGCGCTGCCCGGCAATCAGGTGATAGGAGAAATAAACACTAAGGCAAAGACCGATGACCGCTAACATATTGCGGCGTAAGATATATCTCTTCTCAATCAGTCTTTTCATACCCCTATCGAATCACAAACGAATCACCTCTGTCAACAGATAAAATGTAATTGATTCAA
>DAOPJS010000213.1:0-2985 GCA_035399785.1 Alphaproteobacteria bacterium | reverse complement strand
GATTTCGGCGTGCCCAATATGTCTTTCGCCGAATTGGCGCAGGTCTGCGACATGGTGGTGGAATGCCTCCCCCCTGCTGTTGTTCCTGATCTGGCCAAAGAAGTGTTATCGCGGAACAAAAATTTAGTGATGATAAGTGCTTGTTCCCTTTTACTCTCACCACAGATTAAGGAAATTCTCGCTAAGTCAGAGGGACGCATTCTGGTTCCCTCAGGAGCCATTGCAGGTCTTGACGCTATATCGGCTCTTAACTGCGCCCAAATCGACAGCGCCACCATCGCCACAACCAAGCCGCCGCGCGGTCTGAAAGGCGCCCCCTATATCACGGCGCAAAATATTGATCTGGATAATATTACCGAAAAAACATTGATCTTTCGTGGTAATGCGTTTGAGGCGGCCAAGGCCTTCCCTGCCAATGTCAATGTCGCGGCAACCCTGTCACTGGCAGGGATCGGCCCTGAAAAAACGCAGGTCGAAGTCTGGGCCGACCCTGATGCCAAAGGCAATTGCCATGAAATCATCGTCAAAGGCGGCAGCAGCACAATCAAGACATCAGTTGAAAACCTGCCTGACCCGTCCAATCCGAAAAGCTCCATGCTGGCGGGACATTCCATCGTTGCTACCTTGAAAAAACAAACAACCCCTATCGTCGTCGTCTGATATGCCCATTGCGCTGAAATCTTTTTACATGATCCGTCACGGCGAAAGCGAAGCCAACGTTGCCGGGCGTTTCAGCGGGAACAGCAATGTCAACCTGACGCAAAGAGGACGCATGCAGGCGCAGGAAGCGGGAAAAATTATCGAGGCGTTAGAAATAAAACCCGTCAGTATTGTGCATTCCCACCTCTCCCGCGCGATAGATACGGCGGCCATTATCAACCAATCCATGAATTTGCCGATGTATGAAACACCGCTTTTGGGGGAGCATCATTTCGGTGATTGGGAAGGCGCGCCATGGGATGAAATCCGCCCGCGCTTTCATGCGGGTGAAAATCCGCCCAATGGCGAAACCCATGATGATTTCGCCGAAAGATTAAAATCAGGCTTCAACTTTGCGCTGGAAAAAGACGGCCCTGTTTTAATTGTTTGTCACGGCGGCGTGTTCAGGGGATTCAATTACATCTATGGAAAAACCATGCACGGTATTGAAAATTGTAAGCTGTACCATTTTCGCGCCGATGAAACCGCCGCCGATTTCCCCTGGCAGATCAAATTGATCGGGTAGATTGCCAGACCTCAAAAGCCTGCCGCGTTTGTTTGACATCATGGACACGGAAGATCTGTACTCCCTGCTCCAGCCCGCGAATGGCGGCAGCAATAGAGCCTGCCAAACGCTCGGTCGGCGGCGTGTCAGGACAGAGCTTCTCAATAAAGCTTTTACGGCTTGCGCCCAAAAGAACCGTGCAATCAAGATGATGAAATTTATCCATATTTTTCAATATAGTAAGATTATCTTCTAAGGTTTTGCCAAATCCTATTCCGGGATCACAGATAATCTTTTCACGCGGCAATCCTGCCCTCAGACAGCGTTCGATCTGCACATTCAAATAATCGAAAATCTCCTGCACAACATCATCGTAAAGCGGGTTATCCTGCATGGTTTCGGGGCTGCCCTGCATATGCATCAAAATGACGGGCATTTGCGCCTTTGCCACAACATCCAAAGACTCAGAATCATAGGTTAAGCTACTTATATCATTGATAATATCCGCACCGATGTTAATTGCCTTTTGCATCGTTTCCGCGTTGCGCGTGTCGATAGATATGGCGGCCTTACACCCTGCTTTTTTTAATCCCTCAATAACGGGCAAGACCCGATTTTGTTCTTCTTCAAGACTGATCGGTTTTGCCCCTGGTCGCGTCGACTCCCCGCCGATATCTAAAATTGCCGCTCCTTCGCGCTCCAATTGCAGGGCATGGGCAATGGCACGATCAGTATCCAAAAAACTTCCGCCATCCGAAAAACTGTCGGGAGTGACATTCACCACGCCCATCAGGATCGGCGGAGAATTTTCATCTATCGGAAAATCAATCATGAGATTTTTCTTTTCTCCGCTTCCAATGGTTTTGCCTCTTGCCCATCGCGCATATCAGCCGGTAAATCACGGATCATTTTTGCGACATCATGGCCCGTCACAGGATGAGTCCAGTTATTAGAAATGTCTTCTAACGGCTTTAAAACAAATAATCTTTCATGCATTCGCGGATGCGGCACGATGAGCGTATCATCTTCTTCAATTACCTCGTCGTTATAGGCGATCAAATCCAGATCAAGAATGCGCGGCGCGTTTTTTTCGGTGCGGATACGGCCGAAATCTTCTTCGATCTGTAACATGGTTTTCAAAAGCGCCTGCGGCGATAACGATGTTTCAACATCAATCACGGCGTTATGATACCAATCCTGATCGGGATCAAACGGCACGGGCGCCGTCAGCCAGATGCGTGAGCTTTGCAAAATAATAATACCGCGCTCTTGCAGCGCCTCTTTGGCTGCGTCCAATGTCTGGGCAGGCGAGCCGTAACGGCTGGGGAGATTGGCGCCGAGTGCGATTAAGATCATAAAAAATGCCTTCTCATTACATTATGGAAGGCATCTTAATCATAGATAGGATAAGAACAAGCGTTTTTGCCGCTTACCAAGTGCGGAAATCACCTGAGTCCATATGGACAAAATCGCTTTTTGAATAATAACCAACGCCGCCTGCCT
This sequence comes from Alphaproteobacteria bacterium, assembly GCA_035399785.1. Lineage (GTDB taxonomy): Bacteria > Pseudomonadota > Alphaproteobacteria > Micavibrionales > Micavibrionaceae. The sequence continues at coordinate 278 of DAOPJS010000213.1, read as the reverse complement.
TCAATGAAATAGCCAGATCGCGGATACGTTTGGTTGAAAATCCTTCCATGCGAAGGTCAATCGCGCGCCCTTGCATATGCAGGGAGTTCTTGGCAACACCGGAATGAGAGGATTTGCCGCGCAGCATCGCATTGGTTTTTGGTGAACGGTAACCGGAAATAATTTCCAGCGGACGACTCTCCCCTGTCATGCGGTGAACGGTATAAACTATATCAAGCACACGTGGGTCCATCGGACAACAATATCCGATGGACCCACGTGTGCTTGATATAGTTTAT
>DAOPJS010000212.1:1455-2991 GCA_035399785.1 Alphaproteobacteria bacterium | reverse complement strand
ATCGGCGCTTTGGTTTATTTTTCTAACGCTTAAAGCCTCTTCCAACGTGGCTGTAAAAAACTGCGGACAGGATAGCTCGGTTAATTTTTCAACAACGGCAGAAAGCCCCAGGCCGTACGCATCGGCTTTGACCACGCCTGCGACCGTGCGCGTATTTCCGACTTTACTTTGAAATAATCGGTAGTTATCGGCCAAAGCCGCCATATCGATGGTAAGAACGGCGCTGTCTTTCAAAAACTCTTGCAATTTAAATTTTCCGTAATATATAGTTCGCTCTATGACTGCTGAAATTGTACATTTAAATGCCGATGTGACCAGACAAAAAACGCTCCTTGAATCTTTTGAGGCGGCCGCCGCTATGCTGGACGATTTTGATATGAAGGCTTATTGCGGTCAGCCGGAATATAAAAAATATGATCAAATCTCTGCTTTATCCAAAGAGATTGCCGATCAAGTCAATGTGCCCGATAGCTATAAACAGGAATTTGAAAATGCGGCTTGTTTGTCAATAATTCGCATGTTGTCTAATCTTTGCCTGATTAATCAGGATGACAAAAAACAAACGCAGGAAATTATCGATTACCAAAAAATCGAGTTGATTGATCGGTATAAGAATATTGCCGTGAGAGAAAATTTACTACCCGTGATGTTTCGTACGCGTTTTGGCTAATCGTAGCGTCTTTCAAGATCACTAAAGCGTGTAACACTTGAATCAAAGTGAAGAGATACCGTGCCGATCGGACCGTGACGCTGCTTGGCCACAATCACATCAGCAACGTTACAACAATTACCCAAATCTTCCTGCCACTGGGCATAGCGGTCATTGAATTTGCTGTCATCTTCGCCCGGCTTCTTTTCGGGTTCTTCGCGGGAGAGATAATATTCACGGCGATAAATAAACATGACAACGTCGGAGTCTTGTTCGATAGAGCCCGATTCCCGCAGGTCAGAAAGCATCGGGCGTTTATCTTCGCGTTGTTCCACTGCACGCGACAGCTGTGACAAGGCGATAACAGGAATATTCAATTCTTTCGCAATGGCCTTTAAGCCACGCGTAATTTCAGAAATTTCCAAAACGCGGTTGCCTTCGGATTGGCGGGAGCCGGAGCCCTGCAGCAACTGCAAATAGTCAATGACCAATAACCCCAAACCATGTTGGCGTTTTAAACGGCGGGCACGCGTACGCACGGCGCCGATAGACAGGGCAGGCGTATCATCAATATAAAGCGGTATCTGACTGAGCTTCTGGCTGGCTTCGACAAATTTTCTGAAATCGTTTTCCTTGATATTCCCTTTACGGATATCATCACCCGAAATTCCCGATTGGTCGGCAAGGATACGCGTGGCCAGTTGGTCGGCAGACATCTCGAGAGAGAAGAAACCGACAATCGCGCCTTCCTGTCCGCCGCTTTCGGCGTATGCTTTGGCGGCATTGTACGCGACGTTCACGGCCAAAGATGTTTTTCCCATCGACGGACGGGCGGCAAGGATCAGAAGGTCTGAATTATGCAGCCCGCCCAATTTATGATCCAGATC
>DAOPJS010000212.1:0-1355 GCA_035399785.1 Alphaproteobacteria bacterium | reverse complement strand
CGTAAAAAGTCGTTTATTTTTTCCAGATGCCCGTTATCCAGAAGCAACATCCCCAGAAGGCCTTGCTCGGCCTCGAAATTATGTGGCATTTCCTGAAAGGCAGGGGCAACGGATTCCTCAGACATGGCCTGCGGGTCATAATTCGGGAATGGAGCGATTTCTGATGGCATCTGATGTTTATGGCATAATTAAAAATATAATGGGCGTGAATATGAGTATAGCGCCTGTGAATAACGGGGAGAAGTTATTCCTTAAGAAAATATAACCGGATAGAGCGATGCCATCAGTAAAACAGCAGCCATAATGTTAAAAGCTCTCAACTTAGATGGGTTATTTAAAATCCGGCCAAGCTGCATGCCCAATATTGTCCAGACGCTGATTGATGGAATACAAGCAAGGAAAAAAACAGCGGTAATGATCAAGATGGCATGAGGGCCTTCAATGGCTGCGCTATAGGTGCTAATGGCGGAAACACCCATCACCCATGCTTTGGGGTTAACCCACTGGAACAAGGCGGCCTGTATAAAGGTTAGCGGTTTTCCTGTTATTTCGGTGCCGGCGTCTGTTGTTTTTGGTGTTGCTGTCGCAATTTTCCAGGCCAGATAACTTAAGTAAATTATGCTTATTACTTTGAGGATTTTATAAATGATAGGAAAGGCATCGAAAATCTGTGTCAGGCCCAAGCCGATCAAAAAAATCATTGCTGTAAATCCCAACCCCACTCCCAGCATATGTGGCAATGTGCGTGTCAGGCCATAGTTAATTCCCGATGTCATGAGCATCAGGTTATTTGGCCCCGGTGTAATAGAGCTTACAAAGGCAAAAGCGATCAGCGCAGTCAAAATATCTATCGTCATGAAAGCAATAATAAAGCAATGTTTATTGAATATCCTTGCTTTTTTTCTGCAAAATAGATTATTTTTGCAATATATGACTAATATAGACAGAATAAACAAAAAAATATTGCAAGAATTGCAAAAAGATGGACGGATCAGCAACACTGATCTGGCCGAGCGGGTTGGTTTATCGCCATCGGCGTGCCTGCGTCGTGTGCAGGAATTGGAGCGGCAAGATATTATCACTGGGTATCGTGCTGTTATTAATCATGCTGCGCTGGGGGTAGGAATTGTTATTTTTGTTACGGTGGGGTTGGGGCGCCATCAAAAAAAAGATCAGGAAGCCTTTGAAAAAGCCATGCGTGCTGCGCCTGAGGTACGTGAGTGTCACAACATAACCGGTGTTGTTGAATATTTATTACGTATCGAAGTTGCTGATTTGGCTGCCTATAAAAAATTTCATATGGAGGTTTTGGGAACAGTGCCGGAGGTAAGCTCTATCACTTCCTATATTTGTAT
>DAOPJS010000211.1:0-2995 GCA_035399785.1 Alphaproteobacteria bacterium | reverse complement strand
GGCCAATATGGATCCCAATCACCGTGACCGCGTTGCCTTCATGCGGGTTTGTTCGGGAACGTTTAAGCGTGGCATGAAATTGCTCAACACCGCCTCCAACAAAATGCTCACGGTGAGCAGTCCGATTTTCTTTTTTTCGCAAGGACGCGAATTGGCCGATGATGCGGTGGCCGGTGATATTATCGGTATTCCCAACCATGGTACGTTGCGCGTTGGTGATACGTTAAGTGAAGGCGAAAAAATCATGTTCACGGGTATTCCTGATTTTGCGCCGGAAATTCTGCGCCGTGTTCGTTTGGGTGATCCGCTAAAAGCTAAACATTTACAGCGCGCATTAGAGAGTTTAGCTGAAGAAGGTGTGACGCAGGTCTTCCGCCCCGTATTGGGCAGTGACTGGATTGTTGGTGTTGTTGGAACGTTGCAGCTGGACGTATTGAAAGAGCGTCTTGCCAGTGAGTATGGCTTGGAAATTTCTTTTGAAGATACGCAATATGTAACGGCGCGCTGGGTCAGCGGCGACAATGATAAAATGAAAAAATTCATCGAAGGAAACCGCGCATCGCTAGGTGAGGATCGCGATAAAACACCAGTCTATCTGGCGCGCAACAGTTGGGATTTGGGGCGCATTCAGGATGACTGGAAAGATCTGAAATTTTCGGAAGTGCGCGAACGCGGCAGATAGATCAATAATGCGGCGGTTTATTGGCGGCGGCTTCTTCGGTCACGCTCATGGATTTATTTTGTCCGATTGTGTCTTCGAGTTCGTTAATTTTGGCCTTGGTCATTTGCATATATTTCTTCAGAGCGTCAATTTCATGCCACTGTTTTGTGACAACCTCGTTCAATTCCTGAATTTGTCTGTCCTGATGCGCCAGTAATTCCTGCATTTCTGCTATTTTTTGATCTGTTTCCACCGTCATTGCACTCTTTTGCGTCTTTGGTTAAAGTTGCCTGACATTGTGAATAGCACAGCTGACAACACTTAACAAAGGATCATTAATGCGCTGGCGGCAAGGCAGAAGAAGCAGCAATATCGAAAACAGACAGCGCCTCAACGGTAAAACTGCCGCGGGCGGTGGGCTTGGTCTTTTGGCCTTGGCACTTATTGTTGGTTTGATGGGCGGCGACCCGACGCCACTGGTGCAAGAGGGGATTGAACGCACCATCGAAAGCCACATGAGCCAAAAGTCAGATTTGTCTGAGGAAGAAAATAAAGAGCTGACGGATTTTGTTTCTGTTGTATTGGGCAGCACGGAAGATGTCTGGGGCGATGTCTTTGCCGAACAGGGCGAAAAATATCCGCCGCCGACACTGGTTTTATTTACCGGCGCCGTCGATTCTGCTTGTGGGCGCGCAGGATCGGCAACAGGGCCGTTTTATTGTTCGCGTGACCAGAAAATCTATATTGATCTTGGTTTTTATCATGATTTGAAATCAAAATTGAATGCGCCCGGTGATTTTGCGCAGGCTTACGTGATTGCCCATGAAGTCGGACACCATATTCAAAATCTGGTCGGCGTTCTGGATCACGTGCATAATTTGCAAGGGCGCTTGTCAAAAGCGGATGGCAATAAATTATCCGTGCGTTTGGAATTGCAGGCTGATTGCTTTTCCGGTGTTTGGGCAAACGCGGTGCAAAACGATTACAATATGATTGAAGAGGGTGATATTGACGAGGCCCTGAATGCGGCCAGCCAGATTGGCGATGACCGTTTACAAAAACAGGCGCAGGGATATGTCGTGCCGGATTCTTTTACCCACGGCACCTCTGCACAGCGTAAAAAATGGTTTAAACGCGGCTTTGACAGCGGTTCTTTGGAAGCCTGCAATAGCTTTGAGGCAGAAGATTTATAGATGCATATTGCCCTTGTCATTCCCGATTTAAAGGGCGGCGGCGCCCAGAAAATGATGATCAATTTGGCCAATGAATTTACCTTGCGCGGTCATAAGGTTGATTTACTGCTGCTAAATCATGAAGGAATCTATAGAGGTATTATCAATCAATCGGTCAATGTAATCGATTTTAATAAAACGCGATCCCTTTTTGCTATCCCTGCATTAGCAAAATATCTCAAGACTAAAAAACCCGATATTTTTTTAAGCGCGCTCTTTCATGTTAATTTAGTGAGTATTCTGGCACGTATTTTGGCAGGAACGAAAAAAACAAAAATTATTATTTCAGAGCGAAATAATCTGAGTTTACGGCTGTCTGAAATGAATATTGCCAAACGTTTTTTGTTGAAAACGATGGTCAAAATTTTCTATCCGTTTGCCGATCAAATTGTCGGTATTTCGAATGGGGTTTGTGACGACCTTCGAAAAATTTTAAAACCTGAAAAGGTATCTTTTATTCAAACAATTTATAATCCTGTTGTGACGCCTGACTTTGAAGAGAAGATAAAGGCAGAAACGGCATCACCCTATCCGAATAATGCAGGGGTAAAACTGGTGGCATCAGGGCGCCTGGTGCTGCAAAAAGATTACCCGACATTAATAAGGGCACTGGCGATTTACCGTGAAAAATACGGGGCGGCGCATTTGGTTATTTTGGGACAGGGGGTGCTGCAAGATGAACTGGAAACCTTATCTAAATCATTGAATATAAAAGATAATATATCATTCATGGGGTTTGTTGATAACCCGCTTTCTGTCATGAAACATGCCGATATTTTTGTGGTCAGCTCGGCTTGGGAAGGGTTTTGTAACGTCATTGTCGAAGGGCTTTATGCAGGATTAAAAGTGGTCGCCACGGATTGCCCTTCCGGCCCTGCCGAAATTTTGCAAAACGGTAAATATGGTGAATTGGTTGAAATAGGAAACGTAGAAAAATTCGCTGAGGCAATTCATACTGTTTCACAAAAAAATATTTCTGCTGAAGATCAAAAGAAAAGAGCTATGGATTTTACAGTAGAAAAAAAGACAGAAGAATTTACTGAATTATTCAAAAAAGTTTTAAGCCATGGATAATAAAAACTTTCTTTTGGTTATCAGTAAA
>DAOPJS010000210.1:0-3040 GCA_035399785.1 Alphaproteobacteria bacterium | reverse complement strand
CAGCGCCAAATGTGCCAGCTTGGCCAGTATACGTTCCCACGGCTTATGATTAGGGAGCGCCGCGGGCTGGGTATTGATTAATCGCCAAACAATGCGTAGCCCCACCAGCCATAAAACCAAAATCCCGAAAGATTTATGGAGCATATAGACCTGCAGCTTATCAGGCCCGTTTTCCATCGATCCCATATAGAGGCCGACCAGAATAAGAGCCATGATAATAATTGCTGTTGGCCAGTGAAATGCTTTCGCAATCAGGCCATAAGTTTCTTTGGTGTTTTTCAGGAGCATTATGGGTTCACAACATCTCCGCCTTGGCGGATACCTTCTACTTCAATCATGATGGATACATCATCACCGACCATCGGTAACCCATAATTCATACCATAGTCAGAACGCTTTAAACCAGCCTTGGCAGAGAAACCGGCAACATATTTTTCACCAAACGGGCTTTTATCCGCTTTATTGAAAATAACATCCAGCGTCACGGGATTTGTTTTATCCAAAATTGTCAAATCACCGGAAATTTTAGCCGTGTTTTCACCTGTAACTTCAATCTTGGTGCTTTTGAACGTCATGGTGGGGTATTTCTCAACATTGAAAAAGTCAGCCCCTTTCAGGTGCTCATCCCATTTTTCATCATCCATGTTGATACCGGCCGTATTAATCGTCACTTCGACCTTTGATTTTTCAGGTTCGCCGCGGTTAAATTCAAAATAACCGTCAAAATCGAGGAATTTTCCATGAGAGTTCGAAAAACCAAGATGGTTAACGGCAAACATAATCTGGGTGTGTGCCTTATCAAATTCGTAACGCTCTACCTGCGCCTGCGCCGGCCTTACCGCCATTACCAATAAAGCCATCGTCAAAATAAAATATTTCATGATATCGTCCTTTTTATAGAAAATAGTGATTATAAAGCCAGACCCCGATCCAGCCACCAAATAAACCGAAAAACCAAACCAAGGTTCCATATTTCCATTTAAATGACTTATTGGAGCGGATTTCTTTTACAGAATATTTACGCAGAAGAACGTTAATCGTTCCCAAACCTACGGCAAAACCCATCACAAAACCAAAAAAACCAAATATATAGACCACGGATGATTTCTTCTTTATTGTTCGGAGATCTTTAAAACAAGTTACATTAGCGCAAAAAATGCCCCTCTACCATATTCTTATTCTTGCCCTTGTTCAGGGCATTACCGAATTTCTGCCGATCAGCTCCAGCGGTCATTTGGTCTTGGTACACAGGCTGCTGGGTAACACCCATGCCGACTTATGCTGGGAAACAGACCGTTTGATGGATGTATCGGTTCATGTGGGCACTTTGTTTGCCGTACTGGTTTATTTCCGACGTGATATTTTTTCGATGCTTGGCGGTATCACTAAGCCGAAATCAACTTCTTTCGGTTTGATGATTAATCTGATTATTGCTTCTGTTCCCGTCATTATTGCCGGTTTCGTCATTCATAAGATCGAGCCATCGTTTATTTGCATGATTGAAATCATGGCATGGATGACCGTTATTTTCGGCTTTGTCCTGTGGTTTGCCGATAAATTTGACAGCAGCAAAAAACTGGAAGAGATGAATTTTATGCAAGCCCTGATCGTCGGTGCATCGCAGGCACTTGCCTTGATCCCCGGCGTCAGCCGTAGCGGCATTACCATGACCAGCGCGCGTTTCCTTGGTTTTTCACGGGTTGAATCCGCCCGTTTTTCTCTGCTGTTGTCGATTGTGGCGATCAGCGGCGCAGGATTTTTAACCTCCCTTGATTTACTGGAAACGGGGGATTTAAAAATTGGTATCGATGTCATGATTGGCGTTGGCCTGTCTTTTATTTCGGGTCTTATCGCCATTTCCTTGATGATGAAATGGCTGTCCAAAGCAACCTTTACACCCTTTGCGATATACCGCGTGATTTTGGGTATCGTGTTGTTGGCCTTGATTTACGGCGGAATGCTCTAGGCCTTTAAAACACCCAGCGTGATTTTGGTATCACCATAGATTTTTTCATCCGTGATTGTAATGAGCGGGCAGTCAATACTCTCGGCCTTATCCGTTTCCATGACAAAAAAACAATCTTGCGCCAACCAACCGGATTCATGCAAAGCATGAATGCTTGGGGGGATTATATTTTTATTATATGGCGGATCCAAAAAAACCAGCGTCGCCGCTTCAATATTATCAGGCCTGTCTTTTATTTTTGTGACATCCTGAAAAATAACCTGAGTGCTTTCTTCTTCTTTCAACGCCATCACATTACTTTTACAAAGAGCGACCGAGTCTTTGCTTTTATCAAAAAATGTACAGAACTTTGCGCCTTGCGAAAGCGCTTCCAACCCCAATGCACCCGTACCACAAAACGCATCAATGACAACAGCATCCTGTAAGACGCCGCGGGAATGCAGCATATTAAAAACGGCCAGCCGCACTTTATCGCTTGTCGGGCGCACCGCATCGTTTTTCGGTGTTTCCAGTTTTCGGCTACGATGTTTGCCGCCGACAATTCTCATTTTTTAAAGAACCCTTTGGCGTGATCTTTCAACACGCTTGTTTTAATTTCCATGACGGATTTTTTCGGCAATTGCCCCAGATGAAACGGGCCGTAGGATATACGGATCAGGCGGTTTACCTCCAGCCCCAGCGCCTTCATAATATTTCTGACTTCACGGTTTTTCCCTTCAGTCAACGACACTTCAATCCAAACATTGTCGCCCTGTTTTTTGTCCAGCGCCGCCTCAATACCTTTATAACGGATGCCATCAACAACCAGTCCTTTTTTTAATTTATCCAATCGTTCTTGTGTAATATGACCATAGGCACGAACACGGTATGTACGTTTCCATCCTGTCGCCGGCAGTTCCAGATAACGCGCCAGTTCGCCGTCATTGGTCAACAGCAGTAATCCTTCGGTATTAATATCCAAACGACCAACCGTCATCACCCGTGGTAATTCAGGCGGCAAATGATCAAAAATCGTCTCGCGCCCTTTTTCATCTTTATTGGTTGTCACCAGCCCCGCAGGCTTATGATAGAGGA
>DAOPJS010000209.1:0-3048 GCA_035399785.1 Alphaproteobacteria bacterium | reverse complement strand
TTGGCGTCAAAGCCAGCAACTTAAAAGACGCTCAGTGGGAAAACCCTAATAATCAGATCAAGCAGTGCTATATCCATTTAAAGGTGGAAGATAAACCCGGCGTACTGGCCGATATTACCGCCTGTATGAAGGAAGAGAATGTCTCGATCGATAGTTTTCTGCAGCGTGGGCATCAGGATAACGGCGCTGTATCGGTGGTTATTATGACCCACAAGGCGCCGTTAAGTGCCGTTAAACAGGCGATAGCCAAGGTTGCCGCTTTGCCTTGCGTGCTGGACAAACCGACGCTGATGCGTGTAGAAGAAGTATAAATTTCATTTAGGAGAAGAGTAATGACCATTCTTAATATGCAGGAAAACCAGAAAATGGTTGAAAATAATAAGATGGATCGCAACCTTGCGCTCGAAGCGGTTCGTGTAACCGAAGCGGCGGCGCTTGCAGCATCAAGGATGGTCGGGCGCGGTGATGAAAAAGCTGCCGATGCGGCCGCCGTCGATGCGATGCGCGATGCGTTGAATTCCTTGTCAATTAAAGGACGTGTTGTGATTGGCGAGGGCGAGCGCGATGAAGCGCCGATGCTTTATATCGGCGAAGAAGTCGGCGCAGGCGGCCCTGAAGTTGATATTGCGCTTGATCCGCTGGAAGGGACAACAATCACGGCTAAAGGCGGACAAAACGCCTTGGCGGTTATGGCGATGGCGGATAAAGACGGCTTCTTGCACGCGCCGGATACTTACATGGAGAAAATTGCAGTCGGGGCGTCTGTTCCTGCCGATGTTTTGGATCTGGACGCACCGATTGAAGATGTTTTGAAAAAAGTAGCCAAAGCAAAACGTGCCGATGTGGAAGATTTGCTGGTTTGTATTATGGACCGTGATCGTCACAGCGATTTGATTAAATCCGTCCGCGAAGCCGGCGCGCGTATTTCCCTGATTGGTGATGGGGATGTCAGTGCGGTGATTGCAACCACCGAACCTGAAACAGGGATTGATCTTTATGTCGGGACAGGCGGCGCCCCCGAAGGTGTTTTAGCGGCGGCGGCCTTGCAATGCGTTGGTGGGCATATGCTGGGGCGTTTGGTCTTCCGTAATGATGATGAGCGCGCCCGCGCAGATAAATGGGGTATTAAGGATTACAGTAAGATTTATACAACCAATGAGCTGGCCAAACCTGATAATGTTATGTTCGCGGCAACAGGTGTCACCACAGGGACGATGTTGCCCGGTGTGCGTCGTTATCCGGGCGGAGCCATTACCCATTCAATTGTGATGCGATCAAAATCAGGCACGACACGATACATCAAGTCGACGCATAATTTTGACCGTAAAACAGGTTTCGAACCTTTAGATGAGTAGGTCGGCCTGCGCGCTTGATGTTCAACGCTCCCTGGGGGATAAGCGCTGGGGATTTGTTCCTGTGAACGAAGATCTGGTCGTCCGCATTGCACAAAATTATAATTTACCCGAATTTGTTTCACGTCTGTTGGTACAGCGCGGCGTTGATCCCGATGATATTGAAGGATTTCTGAATCCGACATTACGCGATCATTTTCCCGACCCGTTTTCATTTGCGGGGATGAAGGAATTTGCCGATGATCTGGCCGATTGCATTATTAATGAAACACCGATCGGTATTTTTGCCGACTTCGATGTCGACGGGGCGACATCTTCCGCTATTCTGACACGTTTTCTGCGTCATTTTGACATTGTTCCACCCGTTTATATTCCCGACCGTTTAACCGAAGGATACGGCCCGAGTGTGCAGGCGATGCAGGCGTTGAAAGATCAGGGTGTCAAATTTGTTATCATGGCTGATTGCGGCATTACGGCGTTTGAGCCATTGCAGGCAGCGCATGATATGGGATTGCGGGTGGCTGTTTTTGATCACCACGAACCCGAAGGAGAATTGCCGAACGCCGCGCATATTATTAACCCGAAGCGGGCGGATGATCAGTCAGGCTTGGATATGTTGGCGGCCTGCGGCGTGTCGTTCATGGCCTGCGTGGCGGTAAATAACGCACTTCGCGCCAAAGGATATTTTGACAAAAGCGGTAAACCGGAGGCACCTTTAAAATCATGGCTTGATCTGGTGGCGCTGGGCACAGTGTGTGACATGGTGCCGCTCAAAGGTGTAAATCGCCTTTTTGTGAAAGCGGGTTTTGACCAAATGGCACATCATAATAATCAGGGGATCAAGGCGCTTTGTCAGGTCGGGCGCATTGAAACACTTCCTGAACCAAAAGATGCCGGCTGGTCAATCGGCCCGCGCATTAATGCGGGATCGCGGGTACATCGCTCCGATCTGGGCGCAAAATTATTATCAACCGACGATCCTGAGGAGGCCCAATCCATTGCATGGGCTTTGGAAGACTGCAATCAGGAGCGCAAGAAAATTCAATCGGAAATGATGCAAATTGCCATGAACAAGGTTGAATTCCTCAAAGGTAATAACGACAACTTCATCATGGTGGATGATGAAAGTTTTCATTCGGGGCTCAGCGGCCTTGTTGCGGGAAGATTGAAAGAACGCTACGGCAAGCCCGCCATTGTCGTCACCTATGTTGAGAATGAGCAAGGGATTATAGAGGGGCGCGGGTCGGGGCGCTCCGTTCCCGGTGTGAATATGGCGGATATTTTTATTTCTGCACGAAATGAGGGGATTGTTGTTAAGGGCGGCGGCCATGCGATGGCGGGCGGCTTTACCGTGATGCCTGACCGTTTGGATGATTTCAGGCAATATATCGGCGAGTATATCGAGAAATTAAAGGGTATTGAGGAAGTGCCGCAAATTGATATTGATGCGATTGCAACCGTGCGCGGCGCAAAGCCGGAATTTGTAAAACTCCTCAATAATAATGTCGGACCGTTCGGCGTGGGCAATCCTGAGCCTGTTTTTGCCTTGGCGGACGTCAAAATACACAATGTTGATGTGATGAAGGATAAGCATATCCGCCTGATGATCAGCGATGTTGAAGGAGGCACCCGTATGAAGGCCGTATTTTTTAGCGGTGTCGGAACCAAATTAGGTGATATGATGCTTAAGCAATCC
>DAOPJS010000208.1:0-3057 GCA_035399785.1 Alphaproteobacteria bacterium | reverse complement strand
ATGGTATGCACAACCTCTGGGTGGAATTGCACGCCGTAAAATTTCTTTTCTTCATTGGCAATCACGGCAAAAGGGGCGCCGTCGGACTTACCGACCGCCGCGAAGCCTTCGGGTAGTTTTGCCACGTGGTCACCATGGGACATCCAGACCTGTTCTTTGCTGCCCTTTTTCCATTCCCCTTGGAAAAGTGGGGACTCCGTGGTCAGTTCAACAAAGGCGCGGCCGAATTCGCGGGAGCCGTCAGATTTATTTTCTTCGCCCTCAACAATACCGCCGAGTTGTTGCACCATCACCTGCTGACCATAACAAATACCCAGCACCGGCACACCCATGGTAAAGACACAATCAGGGGCGCGGGGGGAATCTTCATCCAGCACACTGCACGGGCCGCCGGAAAGGATAATCCCTTTCGGGTTATATGCCTTGATCTTCAGCTCATCGGCCTGATTAAACGGCCAGATTTCGCAGTAAACACCGCTTTCGCGCAGACGGCGGGCGATCAGCTGTGTCACTTGCGAGCCGAAATCCAATATCAGGATATGCTCGTGGTTAAGGTTAATGTCGGGGGTGATAATTGCGTTCGTATTTTCCATGTTCTTATTTAGCCATTTGGCGCTTGTATCTCAAGCAAAAATAGGGCAAATCATCAAAAGATGGGAAAAACACTTCACATTGTTGTTTTAATGGCCTTCCTGCTGGGCATAGTTGCGCCGGCCTGCGGTTTTTCGTGGGGCGGTAAGTACAGCGTGGTGGAAATTTGTACCGCCAAAGGGTTAGAAAGCCGCGTTATTGCCGATAATTCCAATTCAAGCGGCGCGCCCGATCATAAAACCAAGGAAAAATGCCAGTTCTGTTTCACCCATGCCAATTTGGCAGGTCATATACCGCAAGCCGTTATTTTGGAGCCGTTGAAATTTCAGGCTGAAAAGCTGAAATTTGCGCTCTATGAAACCATTACTCTCTCTCGCGTTGGCAGCAACCTGTCCGCCCGCGGCCCCCCTGTCCTTGTTTGATTTTTAAAAAATTCCAAACATTAATTTAATTAAACAAGGTTCAAAAAATGAAAAAACTACTTATGGCCGCTGTTGCGGCTTTCTCGCTATTGTCTTATTCGGCAACAGCAAATGCCCATGAATCAACGGGCGGACATTCAGGCGGCCCACGCGCCGACAGCCACGCACCGATCGGTGTGATGGGTGATCATATGCATAAAAAAGGCGAATGGATGTTATCCTATCGCTATATGGATATGTCGATGAGCGGTATTCGCAACGGCACAACCGATCTGTCGCCCGAAACCGTGGTCACTACCATCCCTAACCGTTTCTTTGGTATGCCGGGGCAACCTGCCACCTTGCGCGTTGTTCCGACCAAAATGGAAATGAACATGCATATGGTCGGCGCCATGTACGCCCCCAGCGATATCATCACCCTGATGACCATGGTCAATTACATGGAAAAGAAAATGAACATGACCGTTTTCCAAGGAGGAGCAGGCACAACCCTATTGGGAAAATCTTCAGCCAGTTCGCAAGGATTTGGCGATGTTAAAGTCAGCTCCCATATCCGCCTTTATGAAGACGGACAAAACCATGTTCATTTGAATGCAGGGGTCAGCCTGCCGACAGGATCGATCCGCCGTGCAGGCCGCATGTTAATGCCAAACGGCATGGAAATGGATGCCCGTCTTGCCTATGGCATGCAACTGGGCAGTGGCACTTATGACCTTCTCCCCGGCATTACCTATACCGGTCACGCCGATAAATGGGGTTGGGGTGCGCAATACATGGCGACTTTACGTCTTGGAGATAATGCCGAGAACTATACGCTGGGTGATAAACATCAGGCGACGATGTGGGGCAGTTATCTGTTCACCCCTGCCGTCAGTGTTTCCGCCCGTTTGAGCGGCGAACATGAAGGGAAAATCGATGGCCGTGACACAGCCATTATGGGCCCGTCACAGGCGGCCGACCCCGATAATTACGGCGGCAACCGCGTGCTGGCAGGTCTGGGGATCAATACCGTCGTGACAGGTGGCACCTTCAAAGGTCACCGTTTCTCGGCAGAGGTTACAACGCCCATATACCAAAATCTGAACGGCCCGCAGTTAAAACGCGATACCGCCTTTATTTTGGGTTGGTCAAAAGCCTTCTAAAAATAAAAAAGACATAGAAAAAACAAAAGGCCGGAATGTTCCGGCCTTTTTTATTCTTGATTGCTTTGACTGAACTACATTGCCTTGGCAAGTCTTTCGATCAGCTTTTTACCTTTGGCGCTCAGGAATAATTCCTTACGGCGGCGGTCATCCTTGGCGGCCTTAACCGTAATAATTCCGTATGGCTTACCCATGCGGCGGTAATTAGAAAGCGCGCCGATTGTTCGTGACATCACGGACATGGAAATTCCTGTTTCCTCCGCAATGTCTTTCAAAGCCGCGCCTTCATTTTGCGCAATTTCCAAAAATACAAGTGCCCATTGCAATGGAAATTCAGGGTCAACCGTTGTTAACTCGTTTAAAACAGTTTGTAGCTTGACCAGTTTCTTGATTGACATTCGATGCACTCCTTATCGGTATTTTTGTCACCGGATTACTGCTTTTCGGCGCCTTTGCCTTAGGCGTCCATAAACCCGATGTATATATAATTTGTACGTATGGTATATCAACAATAGTTTCGTAATGAAAAGTATTTTTTTGAAAAAAAGGTCTTGACCCTAAACTTCCGTTCAGCTCAATCGAAAGACCGCGCACTTTTCCCAGTTTAATATAGATAATCATTTTATTTTTCCCCTTATAAATATAATTATGCTGCTTTTTTTGATGTATTTGGTGACGAAGGATAACAACAGCTCCGCTCAATATATTCCTTAAAAGAACGTCTGAAATCCTGCCTGATTGTCCAATAAAGTTTTGCCGCGTCCTGCGCCTGATGACGCAGCATGGTCCCTTCCAGCGTGCCATAGAGGAGCACGATAATATCGGTTTCTTCCCTGTATTGTTTAAGCCAGTCCTTATAGGTTTTGATGGCTCTCAGACATTGGCTTTTATAGGCCGCTTTC
>DAOPJS010000207.1:0-3067 GCA_035399785.1 Alphaproteobacteria bacterium | reverse complement strand
GAATCGCCAACGATCCTGCTCAACTTCATCACGCCGCACCAGAAATGGGGGATTCACTCCACCTATACGGATAATCTGCACATGCTGACATTGTCACGCGGTGGGCCGATTGTCTGGGTCAGTGAAGTCGATGCCAATAAAATCGGCATTAAAGACAATGATTGGCTGGAAGTTTTCAATACGAACGGCGCCATCGTCGCGCGGGCGGTTGTATCCCAGCGTGTCAATGAAGGCATGATGCTTATGTATCACGCGCAGGAAAAACTGGTTCATACACCGGGCAGCAAAATCACCAATGCACGCGGCGGTATTCACAATTCCGTGACACGGGCAACGATCAAGCCGACACATATGATCGGCGCTTATGCCCAGCTTTCTTATGGATTTAACTATTACGGAACCGTCGGCTCCAACCGCGATGAATTCGTTATTGTTCGCAAAATGGACAAGGTGGACTGGATGAACGAACCGGCTCAAGTGGAGGCAGCAGAATAATGAAAATACGCGCACAAATCGGTATGGTGCTCAATCTCG
Source organism: Alphaproteobacteria bacterium (assembly GCA_035399785.1). Taxonomy (GTDB): domain Bacteria; phylum Pseudomonadota; class Alphaproteobacteria; order Micavibrionales; family Micavibrionaceae. The sequence goes on along the minus strand of DAOPJS010000207.1, from coordinate 2,533 downwards.
ATAAATGTATCGGTTGTCATACTTGCTCTGTCACTTGCAAGAATGTCTGGACATCCCGCGAAGGGGTTGAATATGCCTGGTTTAACAACGTTGAAACCAAACCAGGCGTTGGATATCCCAAAGACTGGGAAAATCAGGAAAAATGGAAAGGTGGCTGGAAACGCCATGCCAATGGGAAGATCCATCCCAAGCAGGGAAGCCGCTGGCGCATTCTGGCTAATATTTTCGGCAACCCGAGCATGCCGGAAATCGATGATTATTACGAGCCATTTACATTCGATTACGATCATTTGCAAAAAGCACCAGAGATGAAAACCATGCCAACAGCGCGTCCGCGTTCGCTGGTCACGGGGCAACGCATGGAAAAAATTGAATGGGGCCCAAACTGGGAAGAAATTCTGGGAACGGAATTTGAACATCGTCGTAAGGATTATAACTTCAAGGATATTGAAGAAGAAATGTATGGTGAGTTTGAAAACACCTTCATGATGTATCTGCCCCGCTTGTGCGAACATTGTATTAATCCAACTTGCGTGGCGTCCTGCCCGTCCGGCTCCATCTATAAACGTGAAGAGGATGGTGTTGTTCTTATTGATCAGGACAAATGCCGTGGCTGGCGCATGTGCGTGTCTGGCTGTCCTTACAAGAAAATTTATTACAACTGGAAGTCCGGAAAAGCTGAAAAATGCACGTTGTGCTATCCACGTCTTGAAAATGGGGAACCAACTGTTTGTTCTGAAACCTGTGTCGGGCGTATTCGTTACCTTGGCGTAATTCTTTATGACGCTGACCGTATTGAAGAGGCGGCGAGCGTTCCTAATGAAGAGGATTTATATGAGGCGCAGCTTGGCATTTTTCTGAACCCACACGATCCTGAAATCATCGCAGAAGCACGTAAACAAGGTATTCCTGAGAACTGGATTGAGGGTGCACAAAACTCTCCTATTTATAAAATGGTAATGGACTGGAAAGTGGCGTTCCCGCTTCATCCGGAATATCGCACCTTGCCGATGGTCTGGTATATTCCGCCTCTTTCACCCGTTCAATCAGCGGCAGCGCAAGGGAAAATCGCTACCAAAGATGGTATTATGCCGGATCTGGATGATATGCGCATTCCGGTTAAATATCTGGCCAATATGCTGACTGCCGGTAAAGTAGAGCCTGTTCGCCTCGGTCTTAAACGTATGATGGCGATGCGCCATTACATGCGCGGCAAAATGATTGAGGGCAAGGATAACTCAGGCATTCTGGAAGATGTCGATTTGACACCGGAATTGGTCGAAGACATGTATAAAATCATGGCGATTGCCAATTACGAAGATCGTTACGTCATTCCGACAAGCCACCGCGAAGAAACGCTGGATGCCTTTGGCGAGAGCGGCGGATGCGGTTTCACCTTCGGCAATGGTTGTTCCAGTCATAGCAACAGCGCGATTGACTTGTTTGAAAATCCGAAACAATCCCGTGGTCAGTCCGGCAGCACAAAGAGCAATCGTGTTAATACGATTTTCGAGCGCGACAAGTACGAGGATATCGGGAAAAAACACACTGGATGTGGCGGCGGTTCCTGCGGCGGCGGTTGCGGTTGATTAAATAAGAAAGGATGAAGGTCATGAATATTTTTAAAAAGCAGAATTCTGAAGACAAAAAGCAGGACGCAAAAAAAGAAAGTGCCGCTGACAATAAAAAACAACAGGATGGGCAAAAACCTGACCCACATACTAATGGCGGATGCTGTGGCTCTTGCGGGGGACAACAAGGAAAAAGCTTATGAGAACGCTTAAAATACTGGGATTTTTACTCACCTATCCTTCTGAGTCTCATAAAGAGGTTCTGGATGAGTGCTATAATTTTCTGAAAGAAGAAAAATGGGTTTCTGAAAGAGCACTCCGTTCTCTGGAGTTGTTTCTCGAAGAGATGCGTTCTGCTGATCTCCTTGATCTGCAGGAAACTTATGTGGCTTTGTTTGATCGTACGCCATCCTTGTCGCTGCATTTATTTGAGCATATTCACGGCGACTCCCGGGAACGCGGGCAGGCTTTGGTTGATTTGACCAAAGTTTATGAAGAAGCTGGTTTGTTGATTAATACTGATGAAACCCCAGACTATCTACCACTATTCCTGGAATATGTATCAGCGCTGCCGCCGGAAGATACCAAAGAAAATTTAGGCAGTCTGGTTAATATTCTTTCCGCTATCGCAGAACGCCTGAAAAACAGAGACTCACAATATGCCGCCGTGTTTGAAACACTGGTAGAAACCGCAGCGCGCAAGCCTGATCTGAAGGCTGTAGAAAGTGCGCTCCAGAAAGCATCGGGGGCAGCATACGACCTTGAAAAACTTGATGCGGAATGGGAAGAGCAGTTCGCCTTTGAGAATACAGAACAAACAACCGGCCAGAATAGCGGCTGCCCGAAGGCCGAAGATATGCTGGCGCGTATTAATGGTTATAAGGAAGAGGAAAGGGTTAAAAAATGATAGATTACTTCCTGTTTCAAATTTTTCCGTATATTGCGATCATCATTTTCTTATT
>DAOPJS010000206.1:0-3081 GCA_035399785.1 Alphaproteobacteria bacterium | reverse complement strand
GCCAGATATGGCGCATCGGTTTCGACCAGTAATTTATCCAACGGCACGCTCTTGGCAATTTCTTGCAGCTCTGTGTTCTTTTTGAACGTTACCATGCCCGAAAATGACATGTAAAAGCCGTTTTCAATCGATTGCTCTGCCAGCCATTTATTGGAGCTGAAACAATGCATCAGAACCTTGGTTTTACCATCACAAGCGCCTTCATCGCGTAAAATACGCATCGTATCTTCTTCGGCATCGCGTGTATGAATAATCAACGGCAAATCAGTAGCTTTTGCCACGCGGATTTGCTTGCGAAATTGCTGTTCCTGAATATCCCGCGGGCTGTGGTCGTAATAATAATCCAGTCCTGCTTCACCGACCCCTATTATTTTGTCATAACTATTTATGCTGTTGATAAAGTCTTGTTCGGTGATTTTCATCTCTTGATCGTCTGCGGCGTCATGTGGATGCGTTCCGATGGAGCACCAGACATTATCATTGGTATTGGCAATATCCAACAGCTGATCCAGCTCTTCATGGATGCGGCAACAAATGGTCAGCATGCCCTCGACGCCTGCTTCTTTTGCGCGCGCGATGATATCCGCAGGCGTTCCCGCCTCCTTAATCTTGGTGTGGTTTAAATGGCAGTGACTGTCAATCCACATAGGCCTAGGCCGCCTGTTCGGCCGTTTCCAGTCGTGGGAAAATACCTTCGGGTTTGTCGATTTTAGTCCCGCTTTTCAGCATATGTTTGTCACTGATGAAGCTGAAATCACGCTCATTTTCAGGGATTTTGAGTTGATCCAGAATTTTACCCCCTGACTCAGGCGTCACAGGCTGGATAACAATCCCAAGCACACGAACAACCTCTGCCAGAACATAAAGCACGGTTTCCATGCGCTTCGGATCTGTCTTTTTCAATCCCCATGGTGCCTGCGCATCCACATAACCATTGGCTTCAATAACCAGTTTAAAAACAGCCTCTAGTGCTCTGTTAAAACGCATTTTATCGCCTTCTTCACGTACCGCCAAAAGCAGACGGTCATGGGCGTGGTTAAGCAGTTTTTTATCGGCATCTTGCAATTCGCCGCATTCGGGAATGGTTTCATCGCAGTTCTTGTGAATCATCGATAATGTGCGCTGTGCCAGATTGCCCAAGCCATTGGCCAAATCACTATTGATCCGCTGAACGGCATATTCATGAGAGAAATTGCCGTCTTGCCCATGCGGCACTTCGCGCATCAGCAGATAGCGTGTTTGATCAAGCCCGTAAATATCCAGCAAATCCTGCGGCGCAATTACATTGCCGACGGATTTGGACATTTTTTGCCCCTGCACATTAATGAAGCCATGAGCAAAAACTTTTTTCGGTAGATCAACCCCTGCTCCCATCAAAAAGGCAGGCCAGTAGATACAGTGAAAACGGATAATATCTTTACCGATAACATGGAAATCGGCGGGCCAGAATTTCTTGAACTTGTCTGATTGCTGATCAGGGTAGCCGACACCGGTGATATAGTTGGTCAATGCGTCCAGCCAGACATACATGACATGGTTTTCATCCCCCGGCACAGGCACACCCCATTTAAAATTGGTGCGGGAGATAGAGATATCCTGCAAACCTGATTTAACAAATGAAATAATCTCGTTGCGTCTTGATTCAGGTTCAATGAACTCGGGATGCTTCGCATAATGTTCAAGCAATCTCTCAGCATAAGCGGATAACCTAAAGAAATAACTGGATTCTTCGACCCACTCAACGGGTGCACCTGTCGGCGCCAGCTTATATTTATTACCTTCCGTATCAACGCCTTCGGTGAGCTCGTTTTCCGTGAAATAGGCTTCGTCGCGAACGCTGTACCATCCCGCATATTTGTCCAAGTATATGTCATCGGGATTGTTTTCCTTGATGGCGTTCCAGATGGCTTGGGAGGCCTCGTAATGGCGCGGCTCTGTCGTGCGGATAAAATCATCGTTGGAAATATTGAGCTGTTTTGTCATATCAACGAATTTCTGGGCGATTTTATCGCAGAATTCCTTCGGCTCCATTCCCTCTTTTTCTGCGGTTTTGGCCACTTTTTGCCCGTGCTCGTCGGTGCCTGTCAGGAACATGACGTCATAGCCGTCAAGGCGCTTATACCGTGCCATGACATCGGTCAGGATACACTCATAGGCATGGCCCAAATGCGGCGCGCCGTTGACGTAGGAAATAGCGGTGGTGATGTAGAAGGATTTTTTGCTCATGAATCTTATCTTAATACTTGTATTTCTGCGGTTAACTGTGGTTTAAACCGTATCTGTTATGACACAGAATACGCAACAGAAAAAGCTATATATCAAAACCTGGGGCTGCCAGATGAACGTCTACGACAGCAGCCGTATGGCGGATATTTTGCGCCCGCTTGGCTACACTCAGGTGGAAGAGCCTGACGGCGCGGACATGATTATTCTGAACACCTGCCATATCCGCGAAAAAGCAACCGATAAAGTGTTTTCAGAAATCGGCCGCTTGAAAGAACATAAAGTAAAAAAAGAAGCCGAAGGCGGCAAGATGCTGATGGCGGTCGCCGGCTGTGTGGCGCAGGCCGAAGGAGACTTTATCCTCCAACGTGCCCCTGCCATTGATATGGTTTTCGGGCCGCAGACCTATCACGAGCTTCCTGAAATGGTTGCCAAGGCCACAGGCGCTTTTGGCAAAGACCGTATCGTGAATACGGAATTTCCCAGCATTTCAAAATTCGACAGCCTGCCGGAAGAACAAAATCAGGGCGCAGCCGCTTTCCTGTCTATTCAGGAAGGCTGTGACAAGTTTTGCACTTTCTGTGTTGTGCCTTATACCCGCGGGGCGGAATATTCCCGCCCTGTGCATGATATTGTGGAAGAAGCAAAGCGCCTTGTGGATAACGGAGCAAAGGAAATCACGCTTTTGGGGCAAAACGTCAATGCCTATCACGGTGAAAATGCGGACGGAAAAGTCTGGGGACTGGGCCGATTAATTGAGGCCGTGGCGCAGGTTGATGGCGTGCAGCAAATTCGTTACACCACCTCTCATCCCCGCGATGTGGATGAGGAACTCATTAACGCCCACCGCGATGTGGA
>DAOPJS010000205.1:0-3085 GCA_035399785.1 Alphaproteobacteria bacterium | reverse complement strand
TGGCAGAAACAACACAGGTTCTTGTTATCACACACAGCCCGCAAGTTGCGTCACGCGGCGATCAACATCTACACATCAGCAAGCGCACCGATGGCGAAACAACCATCTCTTCCGTACGCGAACTGACTATGGAAGAGCGTATCGACGAAATCTCACGCATGTTAGCGGGTGATAAAATTACCGATGAGTCACAAGCCGCAGCAAAAAGCCTTATCAAAGAAGCAAGCGATGCGGCAAAACAACGCCGACAACATGTGTCACAAACCGTTAGCGAAACAGTCGACGGCTAGTCTAGCTTTTACTTTTTAAACAATTCGGGAATCGTCACCTGTACAATCAATCCTTTAGGATGATTGTCTTTCAATGTGATTTGAGCGCCGTGGATATCACAAATCCATTTCGCAATTGACAGCCCCAAGCCACTACCATGCCCCTCGGATTTATTACTGCGATAAAAGCGATTAAATACTTTTTCTTTTTCGTTATCAGAAATCCCCTTTCCTGTATCTGAAACTTCAAAGACGGCATTTCCATCATCGTGAAAAACAAGGACGTTTATTCTACCACCCGCAGGTGTATATTTCAGGGCATTATCGACCAAATTCCTGACTAAAATCGATAATGCCTCTTTATTTCCACGGACAAGTTCATGATCATCAATATTCGCCTCAAGTTTTTTATTATCATTAAGAGCAAGCACGGAAAGATCTTGTAAAACTTCGTTTACAACCGCGGATAAATCAACGTCCGTCTTTTCGATCTTATGCGATTGCAAACGGGCAAAAGACAAAAGCTGATCAACAAGATGAGTTGCACGGTTAATAGAAGAATGAAGATTATTCAACCCTTCCTGACATTCGGGCATATCTGCGGCTTTTTTTAAAAGAACCTGCGCCTGCGTTTTCATGGCCGCTAAGGGCGTTCGCAATTCATGAGCTGCATTATCTGTAAATTGACGCTCCCTATCAAAACTTTCCTGAATTCTCGCCAAGAGTCTGTTCAGAGCTCTGATTAAAGGATGAATTTCTTCCGGCGCATCACTTTCTTCAATAATCGACAAGTCATTAATATCGCGCTTATCAACACTTTGAGATAACAAAATGACGGGCCTTAAAGAGCGGGAAACACCAAACCAAATAATGAGCAGAAAAAGCGGAATAAAAAGTGACAGCGGGATAAATAAGGCCGCCAAAATTTTATAGATCAATTCTGTACGAACCCCTTCCTTTTCAGCCACCTCAATGGTTATTCCTGTGCGATCATCGGCAAACACAAAAAATCGCCATTTCTCAGAGTCAAAATCCTGATTTGAAAATCCCGGAGGAACCTGAAATTTTCCAAAACTTTCTGCTTGATGAGATTGTGTAATTAAATGGCTATGCTTCCAAATACGAAAGGTAATATTTTTTTCATATTGGTGAAACAATTCCGGGCGTTCCGCACCAAGTTCAATTTCTCGATATTCCTGATCTTGCACTTCCTTTTCAACCAACTGCAATAGGACCTTTGCTGAGTGAACCAACTGCGCATCATAAACTTCTGCGATTTCTTCATAAACACTGGAAAGCGCAATTGCCCCGATGCCGACAGACAGCATCAGAATCGGCATACTGATAAGAAGGAGAAGCCGTTTCTTTATAGTATATTTCGGTTGTGCCATTACTGGATAATATATCCGACACCGCGGATTGTCTTGATGAAATTCTTATCTATCTTGCGTCGCAACGCAGATATATGAACCTCAATCGTGTTACTCTCAATATCGCCGCTGTCCCAATCGTAGATATGTTCTTCAATTTGGGCTTTACTTGTCGCACGACCCTTATGTGTCATAAGAATTTCTAAAACAGCTAATTCCCTGGCAGATAATTTTATAACCTTGCCCTTTTTCGTTACAGTTTTTCCGACGGGATCAAAAATGATATCGCCGGCAGATATAACAGGATTACCCCGTCCTTGCGCCCGTCTGGCCAAGGCAGAGACACGGGCAATCAATTCATCCAAATCAAAGGGTTTGACCAGATAATCATCTGCCCCCTTATTTAAACCTTCAATACGATAAGATATGGCATCGCGAGCAGTCAGAAAAAGAACGGGACGATCATCATTGACCTTCCTTAAATCCTCCAGTAATTCCAGACCGGATTTTTTCGGCAGATTAACGTCCAGTACAACAACGTTGTATGGCGTTGTTTTAAGGGCCGCCTCCGCATCTTCGGCACTTTTGCACCAATCCACGGCAAAGACGGTCTTCAGCCCCTCTGCCGTGGCTTTTCCAAGCATTTCATCGTCTTCTACCAGCAGGATGCGCAACGCAAACCCCCTTGTCAGTTAAGTTATATTGCTTCTTGCCCTTATCATTAAGCTTTTAGCCTATTTAGGCAAGAACAGGATCAACTTAATATCCGAATTGTTTTCCGGCGGGATGTAGTTCCCTTGATAATCACCAAAGACGTTTTAGGAACGCCCAGCGCTTTGGATAATAATTTGATAACGGCCTTATTGGCTGCACCGTCATCGGCGGCGGCAGTAACATAGACTTTGTAATAAACACTGCCGTCCTCGGCCTGTGCTTTTTTGATTTGCTCCAGCTTGGCCTTCGGTGTCACACGAACACTTATCGTGTCTGGTAAATCATCGGGATCAAGTAATTCAGACATGCGTCAAATCGCCTTGGCGTGACGGCCGCTGTCTTTATTAAAATAAGGGTCAAAGCACGCCGCAACAACACGGGTAAACGCTTTCCCTGCCGCCGTGATCAACAAGCCGTCATCATCCATCTCGATAATGCCGTCCTGCGCCAATAATGACAGCTGCGCGCGCGGGACGTTCACCGTTTCAAAATCTTCAAAACGCAGAGCAAAATCGCACATCAACCGTTCGATCAGGGCGCGGCGCACCAAATCATCTTCCGTTAATTCCAGATAGCGCGTGATCGGAAACGCACCGGATTCTATCTGCTTTCGGTAAGTCGGGGCATCGGTTGTATTTTGAATATAAGCCCCCTCAAACTGGGTAATCGATGACAGGCCAAAGCCCAAAATCGTCCGCGAAGGATCATCGGTATAACCCTGAAAATTCCGCT
>DAOPJS010000204.1:0-3086 GCA_035399785.1 Alphaproteobacteria bacterium | reverse complement strand
TGACAGAAGGCGCAGAATATCGCGTGCTGGCGGATATGAAAACATGGCAGGATGATTTTGGCCTGCCTGTTGATATCCGTGATGATACGCGGTTTTTGGTCACGCATGATGAGTTTGCGGCATGGGCAGAAGGACGCAAAGCCCCGCGTATGGAATATTTCTACCGCGAAATGCGCCGCAAATATAATATTTTGATGACCGTTGACGGACAACCCGAAGGTGGTCAGTGGAATTATGATTCCGAAAACCGTAAACCGCCGAAAGAAGGGCTGGATATCCCCAAGCCCTATACGGCACAAATGGACGATATCACGCGGGACGTGTTGGATTTGGTGGCGGATAAATTTGCCGATCACTTCGGGGATTTAGAACCGTTTTATTTTGCCGTCACCCGTGATCAGGCGCTGTATTGTCTGAATAAATTCATCGAGGAACGCCTGCCGACTTTCGGTACCTATCAGGACGCAATGATAGAAGGTGAGCCATGGATGTATCACAGTCATATCAGCTTTTACATTAATTGCGGCCTGCTTTTGCCGCTGGAATGTATCGAGGCGGCGGAGAAAGCCTATTACGCGGGCGACGCGCCCTTAAACGCGGTGGAAGGATTTATCCGTCAAATTCTCGGCTGGCGGGAATATGTGCGCGGAATTTACTGGCTGAAAATGCCTGAGTATGAGCGAGAAAATTTCTTGGAAGCAAAACGTAAATTGCCGTGGCTCTATTGGGGCGGGGATACACATATGAACTGCCTGCGCCAATGTGTGAAGGAAACAAAAGAAAATGCCTATGCCCATCATATTCAGCGATTGATGGTACTGGGTAATTTTGCGCTGATTGCGGGGCTTGATCCCGATGAAGTGAATGATTGGTACATGGTTGTTTATGCCGATGCCTATCAATGGGTTGAATTGCCGAATGTGACAGGCATGATTTTATTTGCCGATGGCGGGTATCTGGGATCAAAACCCTATGCGGCGGGCGGCGCCTATATCAATAAAATGTCGAATTATTGTGCAGGCTGTAAATATAAAGTCACCAAGAAAAACGGGGCTGAAGCCTGTCCGTTCAATTATCTCTACTGGGATTTCTTTATTCGTAATGAAGGTAAAATAAAAGGTAACCCACGGCTGAATAATTCTTATGGCACGCTCGGGAAAATGGGCGAGGATAAAATTCAGGCCATCAAGGACGATGCCAAACGTTTCTTCAAGGCGATGGATAACGGCGATGTCGTTTAAGGGAAATAAAAGCACGCTGCCGTCAAAAATCTGTCCCGTGTGTCAGCGGCCTTTTACATGGCGCAAAAAATGGGAAAAAGTCTGGGACAGTGTCAAATATTGCTCTGAGCGTTGTCGTAAAAACGCTTAAGGCTTTTGAATGGGGATCAGGACTTCATTTCGCCGAAACATCGGCAAAGTAGTGAAGGGATTATTATAGGCGGCCGTTGAATAATTACCTGTTGTTTTGTAATTTTCATTTGTAATCCACTGTTCAAGAATTTCCTTATGCTTCGCCACGTTTTTATCACTCAGGAAGCCGCTGAATTTTATTGCAGCAACAGTGTAGTCCTTTAATTCTTTTAACTGCACCGATTTATTCGTTGGTTTGGGGGCAGTATCAATCGTGTAAGTGGCAGGTAGAACAAATGACATCATCGGCATAGTTGATTCCACATCCATGAAAACAGGTGTCGTCATCGGAATTTTGGTTCCGTGCTGCACCGTTTGGGAATCCATAATAACGGGAGTGGTCATCGCTATTTCTTGGCTTCCTGAATTTTCACCGGATATATAATTGAATAAATTTCTGAAAGCGCTGTTTTCATCACCTTTTTCTGACATCGGTGTTGTTGCCAAAATAAGCGTGTCATAAGCACGCAGTTCAATATTTTTTTCTGGTGCGGCCTTAATAACGCTGTAGGGGGCGGTTTCAATCTTACCCACGCTGCACCCCGCTAATAAAATGGCAGTTAAACATGCTGTAAAAACTTTCATTATTATTCCTTTGTCTTAATGATTTTCGGTATAATCAGGTTATTGGTTACAAAGACAATATTAAATATTGCTTGGATCATAATCATTGAAATTCCTAGGCCATTATTACAAAACAGTCTAATATTACCGCTATGAAAAAAGGGATCAGAAACATTCTCACTGCCGCTTTCCTTGTCTATCTCTGCCTTGTCGGCGGCCTTTATGTCGTTCAGCGGTCAATGATTTATTTTCCGCCTGCGCATAAATCCGATATCACCCCCTATATTCATCAGGGGGTTTTTGAAACAACCGTCGAAACCGCCGATGGGCTGACCCTGTCGGCATGGATGCAAAACCCCGAAGAGGATAAGGAAATTATCGTCTTCTTTCACGGCAATGCCTCGTCACTGGAAAACACCATCTATAAGGCCGCGCCATATTCCAACGCGGGATACGGGTTTTTGCTGGTGAATTACCGCGGGTATGAAGGGCAGGGCGGGCAGCCGTCGGAACAGGGTTTCTATGCAGATGCGCGGGCATGGATTAAAAAACTCGGCGATCTGGGTATTGCGCAGGAAAAAATAATTCTCTATGGGGAGTCGATCGGTACGGGCGTTGCCGTGCAAATGGCGAAGGAATTTCCCCTCGTCAAGGCAATGATTTTGGAATCTCCTTATACCAGCCTGCCTGATGTGGCGGCGAAGACGTATTTCTTTATTCCCGTTCACCTATTGATGAAGGATAAGTTTGACAGTCTGTCTAAAATTGCGGGCATTCATGTGCCGCTTTTTGTCATACAGGGGCTGAGAGATAACATCGTGCCGCCTTCCTTGGGGCAGAAGCTGTTTGCGGCGGCCAATGATCCGAAGGAGATATTGCAGCTGGATCAATATACGCATAACAACATGCCCGACGCGTTGAAGGCGCCGCCGGCCATAGAATTTTTGAAAAATCTGGATTAGGCTTTTTTTACGAAGCAGGTCTTGAGGACAAGGCCTTTGATCTCCTTGGTGGAGCAATCAATCTCTTCGGGGTTGTACGGTTCACGCGGATGTTTTTCACCAGTGTGCCGCGTTTGAGGGTTTGGCCTGCGCCTTTGACCTTCAGGTC
>DAOPJS010000203.1:0-3095 GCA_035399785.1 Alphaproteobacteria bacterium | reverse complement strand
GCTTTTTATAGCTTTTTGACAGATGCTCCGCCGTCAGGCCCTTGGGAACAGGTTTTAATTTTCCGATTGTCATGGCTTATTTTTAACTCAAAGAGGAATCATCCGCAAACGCTATTCCTTATGGGGAAGGCGTATTACCACCGTCTTGTGATCCGGGGAAGAAAACGCCTTTAACGCGCGTGCCGTTTTCGGGCGCGCCGAACATCTTGCTGATATTGGTGGTTAAATTCACTTCGGCCCGTGCCCCTTCCAGCGTATTGGGGCCGCGGACAATTTTGACATTGCCTTTAATTTCCGCTGTGTTGGTGGCGGCATTATAAAAACCGTTATCCCCCGTCAGTGTTTCTTCAGGGGTAATAATGACCACATTGCCGATGGCCGTTGCGGTTTTTAACACCTGATTGCCGTTTGCATCTTTTTCAAAATTAGCGGTGATGGTCGCCGCATTTAATGTATCTGTCCCACGGACAATCTTTGCCTTGCCGATTGCTTTGGCAATGCCTTTGGCCGTGTCATATTCCATCCGCTCCTGCGCGGTGATGACTTGATCGGGCGTGGTCAGTTTAAGATCATTTCCCGTTAATGTCGCCATGCCTGTATCAACATTGTAAACGGCTTTGTCACCGACGGCGGTGCTGTCGGTATTTTTGATTTGGACATTTTCCTCTGCCGTTAATTGCCAGATCTGAACATTGCCGCTTTCCGCTTTTTTTGATCCGTCATCGCGGTAATCGGCAATCAGCTTTTCTGATAAAATGGTGACGTCACCCTGTTTGGCTTCAACGGCGCCGTTGGCAACATATTGTTTGTCATTTTGATGCCATTCAAGTGTTTTACCGGCTGAAATTTCAACGGGCTCTTTACTGCCTGTTCCGGGGACGGGAAGGTTTTGTGCCTGCGCCGCTGTCGTTAAAATTCCTGCTGCCAAGATGCTGTAAAATATTTTTTTCATTGTGTTGCGCCGCCTTCGATATTTTGTTTTGTATCGTCTGTTGTTTCTGTTTTTTCTTCTGCCGCAGGGCTTAGGGTCAATGTTGCAGGGCCCTTGAATATAAGAATACCGTCTTCGACATTTCCTTCCAAGCCTGTTGCATGAATTGTCGCATCGGGGCCGACGACGCGAACCTTTTTGTCGGAAAACGCCTCACGGGTTTTCATGTCAACGCGCAGCTCTTTTGCCTGTAATTCATAACCTGATTGATGACGGACTTTTACATCATCTTGTAAAAAAAGTTTTTCGGCGCCTTGTTCATAGGTGCCTTGCAGGGCTTCGATATGAACATCACTGCCATCTTTCATTTTTAAATCGGCATTGGGTTTATCCAGCTTGACCAGATTGGGATCTTGCTGGTTTTGCAGTGCGCGCTCCGCCGTTACATTGACGGGCTGCTGCTGGGCATCCGTTGTTTCAAAATTTGGATTGAGTAATTCATTTTCACCGATGTCGTTTTCCGACGGGGCAACCAATTCATCTTTGGGAATGATAACAATTTTGTCATCCATCTCCGGCCAACTGATGACAATAACGGTTAAGGCAACGGCGGCAAGCGGCAGGGCAAAGCGCATCAATTTAACAAAGCGCGTATAGCCGCGGCTGACATGACTGTCACGCTGCGTAACGTTTAATTCTTCTAAACGGCTTTGCCCTTCGTTCACGCATCGCTCCTGAGTGATCGCGGTTTAAGGATATTATGATACGCCTATTTGCAGACAATCCTGCAAACGAATAAGGCCTTTCAGATCGTTATTCTCATCAACAACCACAAGGCTTGTGATGTATTGCCCGGGTGTTTTTGTCATGACATTGACTGCCTGTACGGCAAGACTGTCCTGCGCGATTGTCTTTGGCGTTTTTGTCATGATGTCTTTAACGGGACGCTCCAGAAGATCGGGCGCCATATGACGTTTTAAGTCACCATCGGTAATCACGCCTTCCAGTTTTTTGCCGTCATCTGAAATAATGACGCAGCCCAGATTATGCGATGTCAAAAGCAAGATTGCCTGATCCATCGTGCCTTGCGTATTCATGATCGGCACATCTTCCAAACGCTTCATCACTTCGGCCACACTCATCAGGCGTTTGCCCAATTTTCCGCCGGGATGAAAAACGCCGAACTGCTCGGGTGTTAATTGCATCTTCGCCAAAAGCGCAACAGCAATCGCATCCCCATACGCCAATGTCATGGTGGTCGATGTTGTCGGCGCCAAACCGTTCGGGCAGGCTTCAGGCATTTTCGGCATCAGGAGCAAAATGTCCGAATGCTTGGCCAGTGAGCTGTCATGCTTGCTGGTCATGCCGATCAGCGTAATGCCGAAACGGCGGGTGTAATTAATCAGGTCGGATAGCTCCGGATTTTCACCTGAATTTGAAATCATCAACACGACATCATATTCGGTTACCATGCCCAGATCACCATGACTGGCTTCACCGGGGTGGACGAAATGCGACGGTGTTCCCGTAGAGGCCAAGGTCGCCACAATTTTCTTGGCGATATGCCCGCTTTTGCCGATACCGGCGACGATTAAACGGCCGCGGCGCTCTGCCTTCATCGCGTGGATGGCATCAATGGCGGCAACAAAATTCTCGTCCAGCGAAGCGGCAAGCTCGCTCAAGCCTTCGGCTTCAATCTGTATTGCTTTGGTGGCAATGGATAATACGTCCAATTGGTCATTCATGGCGCTGTCGTCTTCCTTAATCGCTGCGGGAATGCTGTTCATAATAGGATGTTTTCCTTGCTGATAAAAGAGGATGACAGGGGCTTAGTGCTGAAAAATGTCAAACTCGGCCCAACCTTCAAGGTCCAGCTTCGCCCGTGTCGGCAGGAAGTTGAAACATTCCTGTGCCAGTTCCGTCCGTCCGACCTGCTCCAGCATGTCATCCAGCTTTTCTTTCAGGGCATGCAGGTACAGCACATCACTGGCGGCGTATGCCATTTGCTCTTGTGACAGGGTTTCCGCGCCCCAGTTGGAAGATTGCTGCTGCTCGTCCATATTGACGCCCAGTACTTCCTTGGCAAGGTCTTTCAGGCCATGACGGTCGGTGTACGTACGGCACAGACGCGAGGCAATTTTAGTACAGTACACAGGCGTACAGT
>DAOPJS010000202.1:0-3096 GCA_035399785.1 Alphaproteobacteria bacterium | reverse complement strand
CTCGATAATCCAATCGTAAGTGTTGATCATTTCTTGTTGGATGTCGCGTACTGCCTGAACGCCGCCTGTATTTGAAAAACTGCTGCGGCGTCCTATACGCTGCATATAGACAGGAATATTGCCAAGGGTGGCGCGCATATCGGCAAAGATCGCTTCCAGACATTGTTTATATTGGGCACCGGAGGTGCTGACGCCGATATGATGGGAATCTTCTTCGCCTTGTCCCCAAAGAACAGCAGTTGGTTTTATTCCGGCAGCATCAATCACGTCATAGAAATGGGTGAGGGAGTTGCCTCTTTCATTCAAGGATAAATCCCACCAGTAATTTGTAGCATTGGAGGTTTTGCTTGCCGCGCTGCCGCCCGTACTGCCGTCAACAAGAACGGGGGCGACATCAGGTAAGGCCTGACCAATAATGTCACGGAATTTCTGCTTACCTGCTTCGGAGCCACTTTCAACGCTATCAAAATAACCTTTGATGAGGGATTGGCCCGCGCCGATAATGACCATATCTTGGGATTTTTGACAGCGTTGTCCCAGTTGTTTTGTGGTCAGATTCTGTGTGCCGATTTCAATATAGCTGACATGGCCGTGTATGGATGAGGCGCCGCCGTTACGCCCGCCGATTTCAAGCATGCTGATATTCAGCGGAAGCTGGGTAATAGTATCCTGCGCATTTTCGCCGCCCGAAATGATTTCCACGTCAGCGCTGTTCCACTTGATTCCTGCGCCGTTCATAATACCTGCCAGTTGGTAGTCCTGATTAGCCAGCGTAAATTGGGATGTCGAATTACTGCGGACATAGCCGCGCAAATTATGGTTGGTCTGATCCAGTCTGAGGCCGATAGTATTAGCCGATGTCCCGTCATTCAAAACTGCGGCGTAGGCGTCAGCGGGGATGAGTGTTTGCTGCCTGTAACGGCAGATCATGTATCCCTGTTCAGGATTAAACCAGCTATAGCCGCCAATATTATTGATATAGGCACGGTCTGACGGTCTGGTCACAGTGCTGCCGCTGACGGGGATAAGCGAACTGCAACTTGTTCCTTCTTCCAACTGATTCAGGATGAAGTAAAGCGTGTCATTTCCGTCAACAACGATGGTGAATTTTCGTCCCGTGCTGTTTGGGACGACGTTTTCGTATTTATACTGTGTGTAGCCCTGACCGACAAAACCGACATCCATGGTCGCACCGCCGAGGGAGATACGCGCAGTGCGCCCGCCTGTCCCTTCGCCGCGGGCATAAAAGCTTAAGCTATGGGCATTCAGGTTCCCGCAGGTGCCGGGAATATAGACAACGAATGTCGAGGCGCTTGTTGCCTGCGCCTTATAAACTTTTCCGCCGGTACAAATGGAATCCAGGCCTGCATTTGCCAGTTCGACCGCATCATCAACGACTGATAAAGTGCCCGTGCCTGATGTAACGAACCCCGCAGTATCTGTGGGGTTCAGGTTATAGTTCGAGCATTTATTAGTGGCTTCGGGTTCAAAAAGCAGGCCTAGGCCTACTTTATTTTCGTCATGGTCAAAACGTGGTTCGTCGATACCGACGGCGACGAGCTTGCCCGCATTATTACGAACGGTTGCAGGGGCGTTTCGGACAAAAGTTATCTCGGGCGAGAGGGCGGTTGTCAGGTCAAAACGTTTAAACGGAAAACGGGGGCGGTTTGCCACAGGCGCAAGGCCGCGGCCGATTGTCATCAGCATGGTGTATCTCCTGTAAATAAAGGGAATTTTAGACGGATTTGTAGTGATTTCGCCCCCATAATAGGAAAAAATTCCTTATATGTCAAGACTTGTGATTTTCGGGGAATCCCTTATACCTAAATGGTTATTTTGAAAGAGGAATTCCATGCAAACCGCAGAAAAAGATATGAGCGAAAATGAAACCCAAATTGATATGAAAGAAATTGTCGCGCTGTGTAAGCGCCGCGGCTTTGTTTTTCCTGCCTCCGATATTTACGGTGGGCTGAACGGTTTTTGGGATTACGGCCCGTTGGGCGTGGAGCTGAAAAACAATCTGCGCGATTATTGGTGGAAATGCATGGTGACCACGCCGCCGATCGGCCCAGATGGACATCCTGTACAGATTGTCGGCGTAGACAGCGCGATTATTCAAAACCCGCAGGCATGGGTGGCCTCCGGTCATGTCGGTGGTTTTTCCGACCCGATGGTGGATTGCCGCGAAACCAAGAAGCGTTACCGCGCGGATCATTTAAAAATCTTTAACGTTATAAATCCTGCTCTGGAGATTCAATTTGCTTTGGAAGAAGGTATAGATGACGACGAGGTTGCGAAACGGATAGGAAAATTTTTGAAGAAAAAACAAGTTTCGTATGAATCGCCACTTAAGTTTCATAGCCCTGGAATGCTTACAGACTACTATGATGGTATGGAAATACCAAAAGGGTCTAATTTTTCACTTGATAAGGTTGTGGCTCCAGAAGCTAATGATGTAGGAAGCCTGACTCCACCAAAAGAATTCAACCTGATGTTCCAGACCTATGTCGGGGCGACGGCGAGTGAGGAAAACAAGGCTTATCTACGTCCTGAAACCGCGCAGGGGATTTTTCTGAACTATAAAAACGTGCTGGATTCCTCCCGCGTGAAAATGCCGTTCGGGATTGCCCAGATTGGGAAGGCATTCCGTAACGAGGTCAATCCGCGTAACTTTATTTTCCGCTCCCGTGAGTTTGAACAGATGGAGTTGGAGTGGTTCTGCCATCCGTCAGAGGCAAAGCAATGGCGTGATTTCTGGTTTGCCGAGCGTCAGAAATTCTGGAAGTCGATTGGCTTGACCTCCGAAAACATCCAGATGCGTGACCATGACAGTGACGAGCTGTCCCACTATGCCAAGGAAGGACTTGGTACCGCCGATATTGAATATCGTTTCCCGTTTACCTATCCGGGGTTTGGGGAAT
Source organism: Alphaproteobacteria bacterium (assembly GCA_035399785.1). GTDB lineage: Bacteria > Pseudomonadota > Alphaproteobacteria > Micavibrionales > Micavibrionaceae. The sequence continues at coordinate 175 of DAOPJS010000202.1, read as the reverse complement.
TGGAAGGGATTGCCCACCGCTGCGATTTTGACCTTACGCAGCATCAGGAACATTCCAAAACCAAGCTGGAATATCTGGACCCTGAACGCAACAATGAAAAATACATTCCGCATGTGATTGAGCCGGCGTCCGGTCTGACACGCGGCGTGTTGGCGCTGATCTGTGAGGCCTATAC
>DAOPJS010000201.1:0-3097 GCA_035399785.1 Alphaproteobacteria bacterium | reverse complement strand
CATCGGCAGACAGCTGCCGAAATAATCCTTGGCAAGATCCCAATATTCAGGGCGGCTTTCGCTTTCCGCCACGACGACCTTTAAACCTGTCTGAAGCAGTGATACCGCCCCGACCAGTTCGCGCCAGATACGCACCACCGCCATTTCAGGCAAGGCGCCCTTATGCTTGGACAGCAGGCGACGGATCATCCGTGCTTCGCGCGCGGGCTGGACCACCTCGATATTATTCTTGCGCTTTTCCTCCCCGATTTGCAGGACAAGCTCCGCCCGCTCGACCAGCGTATCGTGGATACGGGTATCAAGCGCATCAATTTTCTGACGAATTTCGTCCAGCTTCGGGGAATGATAAGGTTTTTCGCTCACTATAGGCTCACAAGGTTCTTCCGTTTTTAACCTGAAATAAGTACAGTATAAAAATGCCTATTGTCAAAGCCTCTGATTTACCGACCTATGACCGCCTGATCAAGGAAGGCCGACCTGTTCTGCCCCCTGATCGGGCCATAACGCAGGATATCCGCGAGCTGCATATCGGTTTTTTGAATCTCATGCCTGATGCGGCGCTGGAAGCCACAGAGCGCCAATGGTTCCGCCTGATCGGGGAAAGTAACCGCGTTGCCCAGATTTACGTTCATCCCTTTACCCTGCCTGTCTTCGAGCGCGGGAAAGAGGCGCAGTCCCATATTGATGCCTTCTATGACCAATTTGAAAAATTGCAGGAAGACGGTCTGGACGCCCTGATTGTCACCGGCGCCAACGAGGAAACCAACCCCCATGTCAGCGACGTGGAAACTTGGGGCCCTTTACGGGATGTCCTGACATGGTCGTATGAAAATGTGACCTCGACGATTTGTTCCTGTCTGGCCTCCCACGCGCTGATGACTTATTACCACAATCAAAAACCCTCATGGCGCGAGACAAAAATGTGGGGCGTATTTTCACACCGCGTCATTGAACGTGAACATCCGTTGATCCGCGGGATGAACACAAAATTTGATGTGCCGCATTCCCGCTTCAGCGAAATCACCCGCGACCAATATGATAAAGCAGGAATGATTACCCTGATCGAAAGCAAGGAAGCCGGCGTTCATATGGCGGTCAGCAAGGACGGGTTTCGGCAAATTTGTCTGCAGGGACATCCCGAATATGATACGGCCAGCCTGCTGAAAGAATATAAGCGCGATGTCGGTTGGTATCAGGACGGACAGATTGATTATTATCCGCCCTTCCCCGCGCATTATTTCGGCCCCAAAGCGCAGGCCATTTCAGAAGATATCAAAACCAAAATTCAAAACGGTGAAAAAGCGGATTTCCCCGAAGACGAAATTTACGACCTGTTGGAAAATACATGGGCGGACAGTGCGCGTTCGATGCTGTCCAGCTGGATCGGCCATGTTTATCAAACCACCCATGTCGAGCGTAAGAAACAATTTATGGATGGCGTCGATCCGAATAATCCGTTGGGAATTTAGTGCCGCGCCCTCGGCGTCGGGACAGGCTTGACCCCCACCACTTTACGAACAGGTTCTTTTTCCCGCGCCAAAACACCTTTACCCCTGCCGGCATATAGCTGCTTAGAGGCTTCGATAACCGTCACCCCGCCTAATGCAGGATAAAGATAGGGGCCGATTTTTTCAAAGAAATTGGCAGCGCGAAGCAAAACATCATTTTGGAACGGCGGGGAAAAAAGCGCGTAACTTGTGCTTTCATGTACGAAGAGATTGTCGCTTAAGAAATGCTCCACCTGCCGTGCGGAATAAGGCCGCCCCTGCCCGAACGGACTCCAATCCGCGCGCGCCCAAAAACCCATGCGGTTGGGAACGACAATTAACAAACGCCCCGTGCTTTTTAAAACACGCCAGAGTTCTTCGAAAGTTTCTTCGGGAAAATCCAGAAATTCAAGCGCATGCACCATTAAAATACGGTCCACTGAATTGGTTTCTAAGGGCAACAACTGTTCAGCCGTCAAACACACCCGATTTTTATCCTCGGCCGGCCAGTCATGCACCCCCAGTTGCGCAGGCATCATATTAAAAATTTGCTGATTATCTTCCAGATAAGGGCGCAGATACGGTAAGGCATAGCCATAGCCGACAAGGCGCATTCCCTTCACCTCAGGCCAGCGTGACAAAATTTTCTGCCGAATTAGGCTGCGGATAATCCGCCCTTTAAGTGAATTATAAAAACTTTTGAGATCATAGGCGCTGAGCTTACGCATGAGCCGTTACAACCTGTCCTGAATTTGATAAATAAGCGGTATGTCAGCCGGAGGCATATCATATTGCGCCAGATCTGTCGGTTTCACCCATGCAAGTTTTTGCCCTTCGAGGGGCTTGGGCTCCCCCTTCCACATACGGCAAACATAAAGCGGCATCATCAAATGAAAATCATCGTAGGAGTGAGAGGCAAAACCGAGAGGTGCAAAACAGCATTCCCGTGTATCAATCCCCAGCTCTTCCTCCAACTCACGGCAGAGAGCAAACTCCGGCGTTTCCCCATCCTGTACCTTCCCTCCCGGAAATTCCCAAAGACCTGCCATCGACTTCCCTTCAGGGCGCTGCGCCAAAAGCACTTGCCCTTGTGTATCCACAAGGGCAACCGCGGCAACTAAGATAACAGGAAGGCCTGACGGTGTTTTGGATCTGGGCTGTTGTAATGCTTCAACGCAGCCCATAGATCTTAGCCACCTTGTTGATCAGCAGGCTGTTTGGCAGGAACTAGTCCTGTCGCATCAGCACCCTCTTTCAGAGGTTTGCCGTTAATATCAAACTGCTCGATCTTGGCATCTTTGCGCCAATTTTCGAGAAGGTCGGCCAAAATCTCGCGGCGCTGTTCGGCGCGGATCATAGGCTCCATCTGCTCAAATGTCGGTTTTGCGCGATTACGAATATCCAATAGCTGGATAACGTGCCAACCAAATTGTGTTTTAACCGGATTATCCAAAATGCTGTTTTTATCCATGCTGAAAGCGGCGTTAGCAAATTCAGGCACCATTTCCTGTTTCGTGAAATAACCTAAATTACCGCCATTCGCGGCTGTCGGCCCGGTAGAAAGACTTTTGGCCAATTCTTGAAAATCCTCGCCTGATTTCAGCTTTGCA
>DAOPJS010000200.1:0-3118 GCA_035399785.1 Alphaproteobacteria bacterium | reverse complement strand
TGACCGTCGGCGCGGGCGGCTGTTGTGCCTGTTCTGTCGCCTGTGGGTGTGTCTGATGAGAAATAACTGCCTATAGTGTTGATAACACTTGTGGCTCCGCTTGTAACGGCATTAACGACAGATGTTGTTCCTGATGCTATGGTGCTTGCTGTATTGGCGGCGCTATTGCCGAAAGATAAGGCTTTTTCCCAAATAACATCACTGGCATAAGTCGCAATATTTTCGATCTTACTCATAATTCTTTCTTGCATAGTCTCAGGTAGGGTTTTAATCACGTCATCACATGTCATCTCCCCTCTTTCAACTTTCGCGCGCAATTCAGGATCTTCCAGAATTCTTTTTGATTCCAGTAGCGTTTGTTCTCTCTCTCTTAATATTGTCAGTTTTTCTTTATTGGCCTCGTCTTCTGCATCAAGGCTGGCAATTTCTTCTTTTGTTTTGGCTAGCCCTTTGTCAAGTTTGGCAATGAATGTATCCATTCCCTCCAGCGTACTTTTCTGACTGACGAGGTCTTGCATTCTTTGAGCGACAACTTCTTTTGTCTCTCTGACTTGTATTCCTGCGGCTTCTGCTCTTTCCGTTAGTATTCTGATTCTCTCAGGATCCCTGGCACGCATAATCTCCATGCGGACTCTATCCTGATTTAATACAGCAGCTCTGTGTTCTTTTTCAGCATCTGATAAAGCTGACTCTGCATCGGTTACCCGCTCTGCCTGATCTCTTCTCAGGTTAATTTGTTCTTCTCGTTGTCTTTCAAGATCGGCTACATTGCCTTGTAATTCATTTCGTCTGAGAGCAATTTCACTTTGCCTTTTTTCTATGGCGGAAATTTCCGTGCGTACTACGCCCAATTCCTTATTAATTTTATCCAGCATTTCGTCAAGAAAGCTGGTTGTGGCAATTTGCCTCAGAAGGCGTTTGTTACGTTCTTGTTCTCTCTGCTCGGGCGTCAGATGATCATCAGGACCTTCCGCACCGATATAGCTGTCATCAACACCGGAAACCATGCCAGACCCACGCAACATCTGGGCTCTTTGTCCTTCTCCAAGAATAAATGGATTGGTCGCCAAAGTGCCGGCATTCGCGGTGAATAGCCTGTGCTTTGTAAATGCTGCCGTGCCCTGATGTATACTCATGCTTTTATTATACCAAAACCGCTTGTTTGATTGCAAAAAGGCCGAAGCCATGAAAACCTATATAATTCAATAACTTAACCATTTGCAGGCTCCCTTGGCGCGCGTGTCGGGGTCGGAATATCGCGCGTTCCTCCTTCGCCGAGGCTTAATTGGTTACCGATTCCTCTATCCTTATCGGCGGGGGCTGGGGTAAAACGGGATATAAAGGCCAGTTCTGTAGGAAGGTCGCCATGATGCATTTTTTGCGCCCATGTCAGATACGGACCGTCCCATCCTCTGTTGGTAATATCCATGACATATTTATAAGTTTCATTTTGATAGGCATGACGATTTTTTGACGGGTTTTCACGTCGTTGTTTTTCCATGAAAGCAATCCACTCATCACCGGTAATTTTGCTTTTTCCCAGCTCTTCCTGTACCCAAGTAACCGCTCTGTCACCGCCATTATAGGCCGCAAGGGCTAGTACTTGATCACCAAATTGTTTGGTTTTTGCCAACATCATATCGGTGGAGGCATCCAGCGCTTTTTCCGGATTTGTTTTTAATTCTGTTTCGCTCAAACCCCATTCGGCGGCGGTACTTGGCAGAAACTGTGCAATGCTGTAGGCACCTTTTGATGAAGCAACTTTGCCGTCAATAACATCTTGATTGAAATGTCTGCTTTCGCGAAAAATCTGATTGCAATATAAAACGGGATCAAGCCCTTTTCTTATTGCTGCTTCTGAACACATCCTTAAATACTGTATGCTCTGCGGATTTTCTTTTAATTTTGCCAGCATATAGGGGCTGAGGTAATACGGGCTTGTAGATGTTGCCGTTTTCCCCTCAGGTTTGCCCATCATTTTCTCAATAATACCGGCGATGGAATCAAAGTGACTTTTCGGCGAAGCGTAAGCCAGCGCACTGCCGTCGGGCTTTGGCGGCCTGATCGTGATTTCAAGCGGGGCTGAATAACGCACCTTATCAGGTGTCAGGGCCGCATGGGCGTCGGAGATGTTTGTGGTCATCACGCCGGCTGTCAGGAAGGCATTAACAACAAACGGGGCGGCAAAGCCGAACTGTGCGGCAATGCGTTTGCCTTTGGTTAAACCGACCGAACTTAATGTATAGGCAATCGCTTCTGTTAATCCTTTCCCTATACGAACAGGGATCATTAAAGGGGAGCCGCTTCGTAAACTTGCAATAGTGCGTTTTAAAGCTTCTTTTTCTATTTGTGCGTCGCGGCGTGTTTGTTCGCGTCTGCGTTTTTTTTCTTCCTGCGTTTTGGCACGGGCAACGCGCCTGTATTCATCTCTCAAGGCAGGAGGAAGCTTGATCCCTTTTTCAGGAATGGTATGGGCGAAATTATCCATACAGGCGCCCATGTAATCGCGGCAGGCACGCTCGGCGGCTCGGTTGCCGCTTTTAAAAGTATCGATAAAGGCATCAAAGTCGAATTCATTGTTATATCGTTTGAAAAAACGGTCAAAGGCATCGCGGTTGGACGATAAAAAACCAATCACATGACGGGGCGATGCCTCCATCATGTAATTAATAATATCTTCCTGCCTTGCGGATGGTTGTCTTGGTAAAGCCATTGCCCCTCAAATGCCCGTTTCTTCTTTTTTCACCGTTAGTATATTTTACAGAATTTAATAAATTATGAAGGAATCCGGCCTATAAGGCCGTATTACGGCTTGGAACGGCGATAACGCTGTGCTAGGTAAGAGGCTGAACAAAGAATCGCGCTGCGTGATTTTCGTGTAACCATTTGAAATAGTTGGAATAATCGATGAATATCCATGAATACCAAGCCAAAGAATTATTAGCCAAATACGGTGTTGCCGTGCCAAAAGGCATTCCTGCAATGAGCGTTGACGAAGCTGTCAAAGCTGCAGGCGAAATGCCCGGGCCTTTATACGTGGTAAAGGCGCAAATTCACGCAGGCGGTCGCGGCGCAGGTCATTTCAAGAATAATCCCGAAGGCAAAGGCGGTGTCCGTC
>DAOPJS010000199.1:0-3170 GCA_035399785.1 Alphaproteobacteria bacterium | reverse complement strand
TTTAGATGCATATCTAAATATTCAACAATAGCTTTCCCCAAATGTGTTGGTTCACGACAATTTGCGATCAATACTTCTTTTAAGTCGTTAGCAACAAGCGTCTCATAAATGTCGTCCCATAATTTTTTAATCCCTTCTTCACCATGCAAAACAAAAATTGTAGCGTCGTGCATGCGCACACCGTCACCTGCCAGAAATTCAACGCCGTGATCCGCAAACGCACGTTCTATCTGGCCAATTGTATCTTTACGTGGTGTGGAGATTTCGTTTTCGATGTTTTTAATACCCTCGCGTGACAGCGATGCCTTGTCCGCAAGATCTTGCTGCGTCCAGTTTAAAAGCCCTCTGGCGGCTCTGATTTGCTTCACACTTATCATCCTGTTTTTGCTTATATAATTAATACTCTTTTGGGTCAATCCCTATAAATTACTCTTTTTGAGTATTTATTAGTTTTTTTTAGAGAAATAATTTACAGAAATTAACCATTTGTTAACTATTTGACCCTATAAATACTGAACACCGCCGACAAAGAGTACAAACAGGAAGAAAAAACATGATTGCGATTAAAAGATTTGATAGCCAAACCACAGAGACAATCATCGCCCATAATGACAACATGGCCGAGATTTCTTTCTTTGATGTCAAGGAGTTATATGAAATTGCCTATGCCGAAAAATCAGCGGACGGCACACCAAGCCCCCGCTTTAATCTGCTGTTGAAACGGGCAGAAAAAATGGACACCGCCTACCGTGCGCAATTGGCTTTGCAAACAACAATCAGATACCAAAAAGCAGCTTAACAAAAAATCAGGGGTCATTTTTCCCCAACGACCCCGAATAAAAATAAATTTCCCCTTATTTTCCCTCCGCCCCTCAAAAAGGCGGAGGTTTTTGTTTATCAAGGAGTGGTTTCCTCGGGTTTGCCCTTCTTACGCTTGGTCATCAGCTTATTCAGTGCGTGAATATAGGCACGGGCAGAAGCCACAAGCGTATCAGCATCGGCGCCCTGCCCCGTGACGGTTTTACCATCTTCTTCCAAACGCACGGTGACTTCAGCCTGCGCATCGGTACCGCCCGTGACGGCATGAACCTGATAGAGCTGCAATTTTGCTTCAGGATGCGGAACAATGTCACGTATGGCCTTAAAGATAGCATCCACGGGGCCATTACCTTCAACCTTAGTGCATTTTTCTTCACCTTCGATCATCAAACATAAATCAGCCGTCTGCGGACCGGTTGTGCCGGCAACAATTTGCAAGGATTTGAATTTGATTTTATCATGATCACGGCCGACCTCGTCATCGATCAAGGCAATAATATCATCATCAAAAATTTCTTTTTTCTTGTCGGCCAGATCCTTAAAGCGTTTAAAGAAATCCTGAAAAGCGTTATCACCAATTTCATAACCCAGCGCCTTGATTTTATCTTTCAACGCATGACGACCTGAATGTTTTCCCAAAACCAATTCTGATTTTGTCAAACCGACAGATTCCGGAGTCATAATTTCATATGTCTGTGCATTTTTCAGCATACCATCCTGATGAATGCCGCTTTCATGGGCAAAGGCATTGGCCCCGACAATCGCCTTATTCGGCTGCACATTAAAGCCAACGGTCGTTGACAAAGTTTTAGATGCCTTCGTCAACATCTGCGTTTTAATATTATTATGAAACGGCGCTTTATCATTTCGGGTACGAATAGCCATGACAATTTCTTCCAGCGCAGCATTTCCTGCCCGCTCACCAATACCGTTTATCGTACATTCAATTTGGCGCGCCCCGGCCTGAACCCCTGCTAAAGAGTTGGCAACTGCCAATCCAAGATCATTGTGACAATGCACAGACAGGCGTGCTTTATCTATATTCGGCACACGGTTCATCAGCATTTTAATTTGTGCCGCATATTCTTCGGGAACGGCATAGCCGACCGTATCGGGAATATTAATTGTCGTTGCGCCGCACTTAATCGCTGTTTCAACACACTGACATAAAAAATCATCTTCGGTACGGCTGCCATCCTCGGCAGACCATTCGACATCATCGGTAAAGCCGCGGGCAAAAGTAACGCTTTCTGCCACCGCTTCCAACACAGCCTCAGGCGTCATCTGCAACTTATATTTCATATGAAGCGGAGAGGTGGAAATGAATGTATGGATACGGCTTTGGTGGGCAGGCTCCAACGCACTGGCCGACGCCTCGATATCTTTCTTCGTCGCACGGGAAAGGCCGCAAACAACAGCGTTCTTCAAAACTTTTGAAATTTCGTTGACCGCTTCCCAGTCGCCTTGTGAGGCAATCGGAAATCCTGCTTCAATAACGTCCACCCCCATTTCATCCAGTAAATGGGCAATGCGCAATTTTTCTTCCAAATTCATGGAGCAACCCGGCGATTGTTCCCCATCACGCAAGGTCGTATCAAAAATAATTACCCTGTTTTTCGGGTCTAATGTTTGCTCTGCTGTTTGTGACATAATTAATTCCTTATCATCTATTCGATTAAATCGTTTTTGTTGAATTTATGATTTCCTCTAAACGCAGGCGCAATATATTAGCACCTCATGCCCGTTTAGAGGGCGATAAGGAGAAGGAGTGTTAGGGCTAGATTGGTTCTAACAACGTTTTGCATGACTTACGTTTTAAATCTTTTTAACGGCTCAAGTCAATTATTTCTTAATTTCACTCTCGTCCATCTGACGCGCCTCATCCGCCAGCATCACGGGAATACCGTCACGAACAGGATAAGCCAGCCCCGCCTGATCTGATAAAAGCTCCTTTTTCGCCGCATCATAACGCAGCGGAACCTTCGTCAACGGGCAAACCAGAATTTCCAGTAATTTGGGATCAATTTCCTGTGACATGGCTGCTTTCTCTTAAAAAATCTTCCTAATCTGGTTTTGCCAGGCTGAGATCCACAATATGCGCCTCATGCCCTGTGCTTTCAATGAATTTAATCAGATCCTGAGGTTTCAGCCCAATGGTCATTGTATTAAGCAGCGGGTGATAATTAACGATATCGGTTTCCATCATCGATTTATCCAGCAATATCTTAACCTGTTGATTTTTATCATTAATTATTGAAAACGGACAGACGGAACCGGGACGCACCCCCAAATATTCCCAGAGCCTGTCTGACGAGCCGAAAGACAACCTGTCAGAACCGATGACGGGAGGA
>DAOPJS010000198.1:0-3171 GCA_035399785.1 Alphaproteobacteria bacterium | reverse complement strand
ATTGGATTATTTACGTTTTTTCTGCTTTTTTGTCCGTGGCGAAGAAGGCCCTTTCCTGGTCGCCGAAAGCATGGAAGATACCTACGTTCCTAAAGATCTGGACGATAAAACCCGCATGGTTATCGAAGGAACCGTCCGTCCCGCTACATTCGAGGGCAAAGACGCTAACGGCAACTGGCTATGCGATGCGGTGGTTTATTACTCCAACGCCTTGTTTATTGCCAATTTCGCGGTTCAGCCCAGCGGCATGATCGAAATGTTGGATGATGAGCCGATTGCGGCTGACCTACCGGTAAAGATTGACGCGCCGGTCGCCTAGAAAATCCTCTATAAGTACCTGTTTTTAAACAAATTTTAAACTTTATAGCAGATAATGTTATAGAGGGACTTTTGTTTGCACGGCAAATGCATGAACAAATTTTTATTCGGCATTTCTTCTGTGATATAATGAAAGTAGAACAAATTGGGGCTATACGAGATGAAATTATCAAAATCTTATAAGAAAACGCTTCTTTGCGGTCTTTTCGGAATATTGACCGTGGCCGCAGTGACTTTATCCAATATTGATCAGGCTTTTGCCGGTCAAACTCTCGGCGGGGTTATCGGTAATGTTGTAAAATCTTCCGAAGGTATTCCGGGGCTCTTATCCGGCTTTTCATATCTTTGCGGTTTGATCTTGGGTTTTCTCGGTATTTTGAAATTAAAAGATCATGTTGAAAGTCCCAACCAAACCCAAATCTGGGATCCGGTAAAGCGTTTTCTGGCAGGCGGTGCCTTTCTTGCTCTGCCGATGATGATCCGCGCCGTTTATGAAACGGTTGCCAAGGGACAAACAGAATTAACCGGGAAGGATTTTAACACAGGCGGCGCCTCCGGTGCGGGACTGGATGCCAAACTTGTCGGTCTGATGAGAGATGTGTGGGAGCCTTTGCAATGGCTCTTTGTCGGTTTTGGTTATTTGGCAGGATTAATTTTGCTACTGATCGGTATTTCAAGATTACTCAAATCCGAACAGGAAGGTCCTCGCGGGCCAATGGGACTTGGAACCATCTTCACCTTTATTGTTGCAGGTATCCTTCTGTCATTGAATAAGATGCTGGGCGCGGCGGTAAACTCCGTATTTAACAGCGGCGCAAAAAATGAGGCCTTCTTACAATATACAGATGGTATGGCCGACGGCGGCGCCCATGCAAACGCGGTGATCGGCGCGGCGATGGCTTTTGTCGCCGTGATCGGCTGGATCAGCTTTATTCGCGGGTTCTTTATCATGCGCGGCGTTGCTGAAGGTAATTCACAGGCCTCCTCTATGGCAGGCATCACCCATATTATCGGTGGCGCCATCGCCGTTAATCTCGGCGGATTTATTGAGGCCGTTCAAAACACTTTAGGCATAAGTGATTACGGTTTGAAAATCGGCTCATTGGATGCCTATCTGACAACGGTTCACTTTATCGTTTAGTAAAATCATCTTAATTTCTTTTCAGACACTCCTGACCTGTGTTAGGAGTGTTTTGTTATGAGCAATCAAAATAACCAATTATTTGACGTTATTGTTGTTGGCGGCGGTCATTCAGGGGCGCTACAGACGCTCTTGCTGGCGCAAGGCGGCGTGAAAGTTGTTTGTATCGACAGTGCGGATTCCGCAACCTTAAGCGATCCTGATCAGGACGTGCGCACCACAGCGATATCATACGGATCGCATCAATTAATGCGCGCAGCCGGCATTTGGAATGACTTCCTTCCTTATGCCTGCCCCATCGATGATATTCAGATTTTAGACGGCACCTCTCCTGTTTTACTTGATTTCAATATGCGCGACATGCGCGAAGAGGTAAAAGACGAAGGCGCGGCTTTCGGCTGGATTATTGAGAATCACATCATTCATAAAATTTTGCATCAGGCATTAAAGAATGAATCAAATGCACGTCATATAACCAAAACTACCGTCGTTGATTTCAAAGTCTCAGATAATGATGTCACTGCAAAATTAAGTAGTGGAGAGGAAGTAATGGCCTCTCTGGTTATTGGCGCTGACGGCAGACAATCTTTTACCCGTGAATGGATGGGTGTTGGTGCCAAACAATGGTCTTACCATCAACAAGCCGTCGTTTGCGCCGTAACACATTCAAAACCCCATAATAATATCGCCGTTGAACATTTTAAATCAGAGGGGCCTTTTGCTGTTTTGCCTATGCTTGATGACAAGAACGGCAATCACCGCTCTTCTATCGTCTGGTCGCAGCATGGCAAAAATACGAAAAACGTCCTTTCTTATGATGATGAAACTTTTTTAATAGCATTAAATAATCTGTTTCCCGATTTTTATGGGGAGGTCACAAAGGCCGAAAACAGATTTGCCTATCCGCTGAACCTGATCCATGCCTATAACTATATTAAACCGCGCATGGCGCTTATTGCCGATGCTGCGCACGGCATTCACCCTATTGCAGGACAAGGGCTTAATTTGGGTCTTCGTGATGTGGCCGCCTTAAGCGAGATATTAATTGACGCTAAAAATAACGCTGAAGATATCGGCTCCATATCTGTTCTTAAAAAATATCAACACGCACGCAGAACCGATAATATATTGATGGCCGTGACAACAGATTTGTTGAATAAATTATTTTCGAATAATTTATATTCTGTCGCACTCATCAGAAAAGCCGGATTAAAAATAGTCAGCCGATTAAAACCGGCAAAAAAATTCTTTATGCGTCAGGCAATGGGCGCCTCGGGTCATCTACCTGACATGATCCGTCAGGGGAAAATAAAATAAATTACCGATAACTATTTAAAATCCGGATAAGGCGGAATTTTTTCTCCCTGATCTAATCTGTCAGGAATAATCAGATCAGGATCCGAATTTACAATTGCGGCCGGAGAGCGGGATCGATTGAACAAATCAATAAATTCCTTCTTCACCTCGTAAAGACGCCCTTTTCCGGGGGAACGGGTCGTCTCTGTTATATCTTTAATGTAATTAAAAAAGACACGGTCGAGCTGCACCCCTTTATCAGGATCCTGATAAAACGAACACTCAATCATTTCCATCTGGAATGTCCCATAGGCATCAATATGGGTGTAATAAATACGTCTGGCACGGCGGTAAAATTCAACTTCGGTCTTTTGCAATGTCGTGGGAAAGGGAATGTGAAGGGTCAGAAATTCATT
>DAOPJS010000197.1:0-3195 GCA_035399785.1 Alphaproteobacteria bacterium | reverse complement strand
TGTGATAAAGCCAAATGAAATCAACCAATGGCATTGCCGCTTCCAAAACACTTTGCAGCGCTTTTTTCCCCTGCCCGTTCACCAGACTGTCGGGATCCTGACCGTCAGGCAAAAACGCAAAGCGGGCAGAATGGTCGGGCTTCAATAACGGCAATATCCGCTCACATGCCCTTGCCGCCGCACGGCGACCTGCATTATCTCCATCAAAACAAAGGATTGGCACCTTTCTTTGATCCGGAATCATACGCCACAGCACCATGATCTGTTCTTCGGTCAGGGCGGTTCCCAAAGGCGCCACCGCCCCCGCATAACCCGCTTTGACACAGGCCATCACATCAACATAGCCCTCAACAACGATAATATCCTGACCGTCAATGGCGGCCTGACGCGCCCGTGGCTCCCCATAAAGCTGTGATCCTTTATGAAAGAGCGGCGTATCAGAAGAATTCATATATTTCGCCGGCGTATAATCCCCCTGATCGGGCGGCCTCAGGTGATCAGGCAGGATACGCCCGCCAAAGGCCACAACCCGCCCGCGCCTGTCAGTAACGGGAAACATGATCCGCTCGCGAAAGAACGCATAAGGCTCCCGCCCGCTTTTTCCCGCCCGCAAAACCCCTGCTTCAATCATCTGGGCATCGCTATAGCCCAGCGCTTGCAAGGCTTTGCGCACTGCCTGCCCATCTGACGGGGCATAGCCGACACGGAAATTACTCAGTTCTTCATCCGTATTGCCGCGCTCGACAATATAACGGTAAGCCTCCTTATTGGACGGATCGCGTAGCTGCCCCTCCATCCAGCGCGTGGCATCTTCCAGCAAAGAATAAAGGCTTTTTTCCTTCTTTGATTTTTCGATTTCCTGCGGTGATTGGGCGGGTACCTGCATCCCTGCTTCTGCCGCTAAGGCCTCAACGGCTTCAATAAAGGATAAATTACCGTTCTGCATGGTGAATCCAATGACATCACCATGCGCGCCGCACCCAAAGCAATGATAGAACTGCTTATCGTCATTTACCGTGAAGGATGGGGTTTTTTCATTATGGAACGGGCAACAACCCTTGTGCTCCCGCCCCGCACGCGTCAGGCGCACCGTCCGCCCGATAATATCGGACAGGGTCAGCCGCGAACGCAGCTCCTCCATAAAACGCGGTGGAATACTCATATATTATGTTTAGCACAGGATATCCCTATGTATAGGACGTTTTAGCCAAAATTAAGCGGAATTTGTATTTTCATAACAAAAACGTTACTCTCCAATTATGAAACCTGTTTTTAGCAGAACATCAAACATTACCATCAGGGAGATTGGTCCCGATGATTGGCAGGCCTATAAGGCCTATTACAAATCCTTGTCGAATCCTCGCCACTTCAGTGGTTATCTGCAAGACAAAGACATTGATGCGCCTGAAACAGGAACTCAATTTTTTGAAGATGCTTTCCGCGAGAAAAATTTTGTCCTTTTCGGATTATTTGATGAAGATCGTATGATAGGACAAACATCAATAACCTTCCTGGAAGATGAAAAAGGTAAGTTCGCCCTTTTGGCCGGAAGCGAAATTACCGATGCCTATCGCGGCCAGAGATTGGTCGATATTTTCTATCAACGTCGAATGAATTATTTAAAAGATATGGGATATGACGGACGCATTATCATGACCATCCATCCTGACAATACAAACTCGCAAAAGGCCGCCGCCAGAAACGGATTTATTAAAACAGGAGAACAAGACAGATTTGGTTATGACGTTCTTATGCCGCAAGTTTAGCTTTTACCAAACCGCCAACTTTGGCCATATCCATCTGGCCGGCATATTTAGCTTTCAACTCATTCATAACTTTTCCCATATCCTTGATATCGGATGCGCCGACTTCGGCAATAATGGAGTCAATAGCGGCGGAAACTTCGTCTTCCCCCATCTGGGCAGGCAAAAATCTTTCAATTACTTTTATCTCGGCCAGTTCACGCTCGGCCAATTCGGGACGCCCTGCATCGGAGTAAGTTTTGGATGATTCCTGACGCTGTTTCACCATAGACTGCAACAGGGACAAAATTTCCGCTTCGCCGATACCGTCAAGGTTCCCTGTGCCCCGCGCCGCAATATCACGATCTTTGATCGCGGCCGTAATCAGGCGGATAGTCGACATCGCCACCTGATCCTTGTTTTTTAAGGCTTCTTTTAAAGCTGTGGTAAATTCTTCTCTTTTACTCATTTTTTACTTCCGTTGTCGCAAAATTTGATCTATTACAATGTTTTCCAGTGACATATAAAAACTGGAAAGAATTCGATGGCGCAAGAAGCCCCCTCAAAAGACAAAAAACAACCTACATCCAAGCCCCCTAAAAATGCAAGCGCTGTTATTGTTTTTGCTGACGGAACAATAGTTTACGGCAAAGGTCTGGGGGCCGAAACCACCGCCGTCGGTGAGATTTGCTTCAATACCTCCCTCACAGGGTATCAGGAAATCCTGACCGATCCGTCTTATGCGGGAGAGATTATAACTTTCACATTCCCCCATATCGGAAATGTCGGCACCAACAATGAAGATATCGAAACACTGACCCCCGTTGCCCGCGGAGCCATCTTGCGTGAAGATATTACCGATCAATCCAGCTGGCGTGCCGCTCAAAATTTTAATGACTGGCTTAAGAACCATAATCTGGCGGCCATTTGCGGCGTCGATACCCGCGCCCTGACCCGCCATATCCGTGATAACGGGGCGCCAAACGCCGTCATCTGTCACAAAGCCGACGGTAATTTCGATTTGGAGGCGCTTAAAAAACAAGCTGCTGACTGGCCGGGACTGGAAGGAATGGATCTGGCCAAGGAAGTTTCCTGCACCCAAACCTATCAATGGGATGAAACAACGTGGGATTTGAAAGACGGCTACGGCAAGCAAACCAAACCCAACCTTCACGTCGTCGCCATGGATTTCGGTGCCAAACGTAACATCCTGCGCTGCCTAGCCTCTGCAGGCTGTAAAGTCACGGTCGTCCCCGGCAACACCGATGCGGAAGATATCCTGAAGCATAAACCGGATGGTGTCTTTCTTTCCAACGGCCCCGGTGATCCCGCCGCCACAGGCGAATATGCCGTTCCCACTATTAAGACCCTATTAGACAAAAACATGCCGATCTTCGGCATTTGTCTGGGGCACCAGATGCTGGCACTTGCCATGGGCGGCAAGACAGAAAAA
>DAOPJS010000196.1:0-3203 GCA_035399785.1 Alphaproteobacteria bacterium | reverse complement strand
CAAATTACCCTTTCAGCATCTGATCAAGCTTCCCCTGATCTTCCAGCGCATGCAGATCATCACAGCCACCTATCAGAGTATCGTTAATGAATATCTGCGGTACGGTTCTGGGGCCGCCCGTGCGCTCCACCATCTTGGCACGGGCAGCATCATCGCCCGTAATATCATATCCCGTATATTGAATTCCTTTGGAATCCAGCAACCCCCGTGCCCGTACGCAAAACGGACATGTCGTCCAGTAATATACCTCTACCTTGGCCTGGCCACTCATAATACGGAATCCTCTCTTTTCTTAAGCCTCGTCATACTATAAAAGAAACTCATGAAAACGGAAGTCTTGATTATCGGCGGCGGTATTGCCGGCTTATCTCTGGCTACTTTACTGGGAAAAGCCGGATTATCGGCTATTGTAGTTGAGCAGCGCAATTTTCCCATTCCCAATAAAATAGAGCTTTATGGCCGCACGGCGGCACTTATGGGCGGCTCGATTAACATCCTGAAAGCTCTGGGCGTTTGGGATGACATAAAAAGCCGCACCGCGCCCCTTAAAACCATGCGGATTATTGATGACAGCAATCCGAATATTGATCCCGTCCAAATAGATTTTCCGGCCACAGAAATCGGCAAAGACTCCTATGGCCAGAACATTCCGAATAATATGTTGCACCAGATATTGGCAGAGACGGTCGAAAAACTCCCGACCGTGACCTTGTTACAGTTAAAAACACTGGAAAAATTTACGCATGATACCCATGGCGTCACCGCGCTTTTGGATGATGGCATGGAAATCACCGCCAACTTAATCGTCGGCGCCGACGGCAGAAATTCAAAAGTGAGAGAGCAAGCAGGTATTGGCGCCAAAGAAAAAATCTACGATCAAAAAGCCATTACCGTCGTTGTCGAACACAGCAAATCCCATAATTTTATTTCAACCGAGCATCACCGTCCCGGCGGTCCCTTTACAACCGTCCCCATGCCCGATCAAGACGGCAAACATCATTCGGCTATTGTCTGGGTTGAAAAAGCCGATGATGCCGATGAGTATATAAAAATGGATAAATCATCGATGGAAAACGCCATTAAAATCCGCAGCCGCGGGGCGTTGGGAAATATAAAACTTATCGGGTCCCCTCAATGCTGGCCGCTAAAGGGAATTATTGCCGATAAAATCACCGCGGCGCGCCTTGCTTTGATTGCCGAAGCCGCCCATGTCATGAGCCCGATCGGCGCACAAGGATTAAATCTGTCTTTACGTGATGTTGCGTCGCTGGCCGAAGTCTTGATTGACGCCGCCCGCCTTGGAGAAGATATAGGCGGAGAAATGGTGACGGCACGATATGCCAAGCGCCACCATATCGATATGACCTCCCGCTTTTTGGGGGTCGACAGCTATAACCGTATTGTCAGCAATAATATCGGCTTTTTAAGGGGAATACGCCGCGCCGGCTTAAAGACCTTGCAAACCATTCCCGCCTTCAAACATTTTGCCATGCATCAAGGGTTATCCCCTGCCATGGATGAAGGACGCCTCATGCGCGGAGAAAAGCTCTAAACCCGCGCCGCTTTTACAACCCGTGCCAATGTCAGAATATTAACCGACGCCGCGCCGTTTTTTAAAAGCACTTTTGTACATTCAGACACCGTCGCCCCTGTCGTGTAAACATCATCAATAAGAACGATATGTTTATTTTTGATGTCTTCTTTATAAGACCGATTAAAAGCAAAAGCGCGTTTGACATTACGTTGACGTTGGTCGGCCTTGAGATGTCCCTGCGTCGGTGTCGCGCGCGTACGTTGCAGCGCATCCAGCAGACAAGGGATTTTTGTCTGCACGCCGAGATACTGCGCAAGCAAAGCCGACTGGTTATAGCGCCGTCTTAAAATCCGCCAACGATGCAGCGGCACAGGCACCAGATAATCGGCATTTTTTAATATTTTTTCTCCGCTTCGCATTAACCAAGGCACAAAGCTGGGCACGGATTGCGTTTGATCGGCATGTTTGAAGGCAAGGATAATATCCCGCGAGGCATTATCATAAACAAGAGCCGAGCGGAGCTTATCAAAAACAGGCGGTGATTTGGCGCAGGCAGCGCAGATATTGCCCTCCTGCACGTCCCCCGTATCAAAATCAAAAGGAAAACCGCATCTGTTACACTGCGGATCACTGATAAAATTCAAGTCTTTCCATGCCTGCGCGGATATCATGCCCTGCGCATCAACCAACTCCCCCGTGACAATACAGCGGGGAGGAAAGATAAAATCAATCATTTTTATAAGGGTGCTCACGCCTTAATCTAGCCCGAGCCGCGGAATTCCCAAACTGTTCTTTCTTTTCTATAATTCCATATTGCGGTTTCAAGGCCTATTCGCTAGTGTCTAGGCCATGACATCATCTGTGATAAAAGCCATATCCCTTGCCGAGGCAAATACGCCGATGCAAGGGCAAAACAGCAAGGCGGACAATTTAAATCTGTCCGATCTTGACCCCATGGCGCCCGATGTCACAAGCAACCCTCTTTTGGCAAAAATCCCCCCTGAGGTTATTCAAAAGGCATGGTTTACGACCGCCCATCTGGTATTGGAAAACGGATCAAAGGTTTTGGATATTCGGTGTCAGGACGGTATGCACACCTATGCCATGGCGGCATTGAACCCAACGATAGAATTTATCGGCATTGACCGTAGTCCCAATCTGATTGATCAGGCGGAAGCAAAATACAAACTCCCCAACCTCAGATTTATGAGCGGCGATATTCAGGAAAATTTCGTTCCCAAAAACTCGATTGATGCCATCGTCAATTCTTTCACCCTGCATGAAATATATTCGGGCAATAATTGCAGCGAAAAAGCCGTAACGGATTCACTGGAGCGACAATTCGAACTGTTAAAAAAAGACGGCTATATTTTTATTCAGGGGCATGTCCTGCCTGCTGAAGAAGAATACGTCTTGATTGAAATGCCTGAAGAGCCCAGTAAAGGAAAATCTGTCGAGCAACTCTCCGAAATTGATTTACTTATCCTATATGCGGAGCAAGCCCGCCCAAGAGAAGACGATGATTACAAGGGGTTTTATCTGGATGAGCTGCCGCCCCGCTTCCCCCGCACGCGGCTTTTCAGGATGCCGTCAAAATGGGCGCATGAATTTGTGTTAAGAAAAGATAACCGCCAAAACTGGAATTCGGAAATTCACAAAGAATATTGTT
>DAOPJS010000195.1:0-3208 GCA_035399785.1 Alphaproteobacteria bacterium | reverse complement strand
CCTCGCCCCCTTACATGCCGCGTCATCATAAATGGAACCCGCTTTATGGCGGTGACCCGAAAAAGGCAGGATACGACACCTATTTAAAACGTATGCAGTTTATTTTTTCAAAAATTATGCCGCTGATGAAGCAAAATGCACGGCTGGTGGTACAGGTCGATAATTTACTTCACGGGAAAAATTTTACGCCGCTGGTGCATGACATTGCTAACGTCCTTACACGTGATTTTATCCAAATCGATGAAGTCTTGGTCAAATGGGATGATAAGAAAAGGGATAAGCCGAAACCGGATTATCCCTTCACCCAATATCTTGTCTTTAAGAAAAAAGCCTAAGCGGCCTGTTTGGCTTCCTGTGCTTTGGCTTCATTATACGCCCAGTCAACCCAAGGCATGAGAGCCTGCGTATCAGCAGGATCAACCGTGGCGCCGCCCCAGATACGAATACCCGCGGGCGCGGCGCGGTAACCCGCAATATCATAGGCGGCATTTTCGGCCTCCAGCAATTTGACCATCCCTTTGACGAAGGCCTGACGATCTTCTTCGGATTTTTGCTCAAACCACGGATCAGTAATTTTCAAACAGATTGATGTGCTGGAAATTGTGTCTTTATCTTCAGCCAAGAATTCAACCCAGTCTGTTTTGGCGACCCAGTCACTGACCGCTTTTAAATTATCATCACTGCGTTTAATCGTGGCTTTCAATCCGCCGATGGATTCGACCCATTTCAACGCATCCAGACAATCTTCCGCCGCCAGCATGGACGGTGTATTGAGTGTTTCACCAACAAACGCACCATCGATTAACTTGCCTTTGTTCATAAGGCGGAAAATTTTCGGCAGCGGTCTGTCAGGGGTAAATGTTTCAAGGCGTTCTACCGCACGGGGAGAGAGAACCAACATACCGTGCGCCGCTTCGGAGCCCAAGACTTTCTGCCAGCTCCATGTCACCACATCCAGTTTTTCCCATGGCAAATCATAAGCAAAGACTGCGGATGTCGCATCACAAATTGTCAATCCTTTGCGATCATCTTTGATCCAGTCGGCATTAGGAACTTTCACACCGGATGTGGTGCCGTTCCATGTAAAGACAACGTCACGGTCGGTATCAACTTTGCTTAAGTCAACAATCTTGCCGTAATCGGCTTTATGAATGTTTACATCATCCAGTTTTAGTTGGTCAGTGACATCTTTACACCAATCCAGACCGAAACTTTCCCAGCCCAGCATATCAACGCCGCGCGCACCCAGCAGATTCCACATCGCCATTTCAACGGCGCCGGTATCAGAAGCAGGGACAATCGCGCAGCGATATCCTTCGGGCAAACCCAGAATATCGACATGGCGATCAATTACTTCTTTCAGCTTTTTCTTACCGCCGCCTGCACGGTGCGACCGCCCCAGCCACGCATCTTCCAAAACGTTAACGCTCCATCCCGGGCGCTTGGCGCAGGGGCCGGAAGAGAATTTAGGATTATTGGGTTTGGCAGTCGGTTTTTGCATGATTTTATCCTGTGTGAGAGTATAAGGTTTCTCTGAAATAAAAAATTCTGGCATCTGTGTCCAGTCCTAAGTTAAAAGAGCGTATGACCCACAACACAACCAAGCTATCCGTCAATCTGAACAAGGTGGCCTTGCTTCGTAACCAACGCGATGTCGGCTACCCCGGCGTTATCGAGCACGGCAAGTTAATCCTTGAGGCAGGGGCGCACGGCCTGACCGTCCATCCGCGCCCGGATGAGCGGCATATCCGCAAAAGCGATGTTGCCGATATTGCTGCCTTTTTGGCCGATTGGGACGATAAAAGCGTGGAGTTTAATATTGAGGGCTATCCCGGTGATGATTTCATTGATCTGGTTACGAAGTATAACTGTGATCAGGTGACCTTGGTTCCTGATGATCCCAATCAACGTACTTCCGACCATGGATGGAACATTAAAACCCATCAACACAGGCTGGAAAACGTTATTAAACGTCTGCAAGATAACGGGCGCAGGGTTTCGCTTTTTATTGATCCTGTCCCTGAAATAACTTTATTGGCCGCAGAAGTCGGCGCGGATAGAATCGAGCTGTATACCGGCCCTTATGCAGAAGGTCAGGTGACATTGGAAACCTATGCACAATGCGCTTTAGCGGCGGAAAAAGTAGGACTTGAAATTAACGCAGGACATGACCTCAGTCTGGACAATTTGGGGCGCTTTATTGCTGCTATTCCATCCTGCGCAGAAGTGTCGATCGGCCATGCCATTACTGCCGATGCCTTGATCATGGGATGGAACGGGGCGGTGAATGCTTACATGACCGCGATTGAATACGGCCAAAAAGCGGCCAAAGACAAAGCCGCCTGAAGGGACAGACGTACATGGATTTTACCTTAACTATTGTGGCCTCTGACACACCGTTATCCGCGGGGCATCTTCTGGACATCAGTAAATTTTGCAGCAATAGCGGCTTGATGGTGACGGGTGAAGCTTCCTGGTTGGAGCCGCATAAGGCAGCGGATATTCCTGTGGCCGAATGCGCAAATATCGAACAAATCAAGGCATTACGCACTTTTCTGGCGGCGGATAAAATTGATATTTTTTGTACGCGTACAGCCGACCGGCGTAAAAAACTGCTGATTGCTGATATGGATTCAACAATTGTCACGACAGAAACACTGGATGAGCTGGCCGCCGAAGCGGGTATTAAAGATCAAATCGCAACCATTACCGAACGCGCCATGCGCGGCGAGCTGGATTTTCATGCCGCCTTGAAAGAGCGGGTTGGTTTATTAAAAGGGCTCCCAGCCGCAGCGCTTAAACGTACGCTCGATCAAACAGAAATAAGTACAGGCGCAGAAAAACTGGTCAAAACCATGCGGGATAATGGAGCCTTTTGCGCATTGGTGTCGGGAGGGTTTACCTATTTTACGCAGGCTATTGCGGATCAGCTTGGCTTTACCGTCCATCACGGCAATACGTTGGAAATTGCCGATGACAAACTGACAGGTACAGTGGCGCAGCCTATACTGGATAAGGATTCCAAGCTCGCCTTTCTGAAGAAATACACACAGGATTTGGAGATCAATCTTGGCGACAGCATCGCCATTGGCGACGGTGCAAATGATTTACCTATGTTACAGGCCGCAGGCCTTGGTATTGGCTATCATCCTAAGCCCTTATTGGAAGACGCCCTTGTCAATTGTATCCGATTTACGGATTTAACCTC
>DAOPJS010000194.1:0-3239 GCA_035399785.1 Alphaproteobacteria bacterium | reverse complement strand
AACAGATGCAGGGTATCTTATTGCCGCGCAGCGTCATTGTCTTTCCCTGCTCGATGAAAACGGCGCTATAGGGCCGAAAATAACGACAGCGGCTCGCAGCGGTACAATAATTACCGTGACCATTGCCCATGATGCGGGCGATGATTTTACCCCGACCTCCAATATCGAAGGATTCAAATTTTTTGATGATAACGTTGAAATCGCAATCAGCAGTGCCGTCCGCAGCAACAGCACAGCCATTACATTAACATTGGCTTCTGCCCCGTCTGGCACGGAAACCCTATATTACGGTTATGATGATATGGCAGGTATTAATACAGCCAATATCATCAGGGATAACGCCGCTGTTCCTATGCCGCTTCGAACAGCCAAAATAATCCTGTAATAACCCCAATGTTTTCATAACTTACAATTGTTATTACAGGCTTTTTATGCAATATACCTGACATACTTAACCAATTTTGCTTGAAAGAAGGCCCTGTCAGGGAAGCTGTATAATGACCAATCCTGCGCAAATCGTCCATGAATCTGAAACACAAAGGCAATTTGTCCGCTTACAGCTACCCGCGACAACCGATATCAAGGGACAGCGTTATACCGTTAAAGACCTCTCTTCGGGCGGCATGGCCATACGGGATATCGATAAGGCAGTGTCAAAGGGGGAAGTTATTTTCCTGACCTTAATCCTGCCCTTCCCTGATTTTGCTCTGGATATTGAGATCAAGGCCGAAATCCAGCATATCGACAAAAAAACCAATGTTGCAGGCGCCCGCTTTATTGATCTGACACCCAACCAGATTTCAATTTTAAACCATGTCATCAAATCATTTATGGCCGGGGATATTGTCGGCACCAATGATTTGCTGAACGTTGTCTCACGCGAAAACTTTGTCAATATTCGCAAGCTGAACGAAGAAAAATCTTCAACCGCAATTGAAAAAGTAAAACGCTATGGCATTTATGGCCTTGTCATTCTGGCAACATTGCTTTTAGGCAGCTTCATTATCAACAATATCATGGAGAAGCTGTTTATCATCAAAACACCTTACGGATATGTTCAGGTAGATACATATGCTGTTTTAAGTCCTGCGTCAGGTATTTATGAAACCGCCCTCCCCGTCGGCGCCATCGGCGTTAAAAAAGGTCAGATTATCGGTACTGTCAAAACGCCTGCAGGGGATGACAACTTCACAGCTTATAATGTGATCAGTCCTTGCGATTGCTTTATTGTTGAATCCTCCGTCCTGGAAAACGAATACAAACCGCAAAATGCGGATCTTTTCACACTCATCCCCCAAGAATCTGACATCAATATACGCGCAGAAATTCCTGTCGAAGAAATACATCGCTTAAATATTGGCACAAAAGCTGTTGTTTCTATTTCGGGCGTCCCTCAGGATTACAAAGGAACCGTTGTCGACATATTAAGCAACCAAAACAGTGATATTCCGGAAGAAAAAACCAAGGCCGTTGTAATCATCAAAACACAGCAAAAAATAAAAAATGATGTTATCAGCCGCCCTGCTTTCGTTGAGTTCAAACTATAGGAAGAGTAATGCTGCAGGCCACAAAACAAAAAATCATTCCCGTTATCTTATGCGGCGGATCGGGAACGCGTCTGTGGCCACTCAGCCGTGAAAAATCCCCCAAACAATTTCATCCGATTGTTTCGGATCTGCCCCTGCTTCAGGATACTGTTAATCGCGCGATAACATGTGCAGATGCTGACGCTTCCGATATAATCACGGTGACGGCCGATAACATACATAAAGAAACCATCCACCAACTTGCTGATATCAATCCCAACAGCGTCAAACATTTGATCAGTGAGCCTGAAGGTCGCAATACTGCCGCCGCTATTGCCTATGCCGCATTATATGCCCAAAAGCATTTTGGCAACGAAGCGATTTTATGGATCATCCCCTCAGATCATTTTGTTGAAGACGAAGAGGCGCTGAAACAAGCGTTAGAAAAAGCAATCGGCACAGCCAAAGATGGATATATCGCAACCTTTGGCATGACACCGACACGGCCGGACACAGGTTACGGCTATATCAAGTCAGGAAAAAGTATTTCAACAGAAAGTAATGTTCAACACATTGAACGCTTTGTTGAAAAACCTGATATGCAGACGGCGCAATCATATCTCGAGGAAGGAAATTATCTTTGGAACAGCGGCATGTTCGTCGGTTCTGTCTACGCCCTTTTAGAAAACTTTATTGAATACTGCCCCGAGGTGATAGGTCCGCTGCACAAGGCCTTTTCTGACCATCGCCAAACCATTGACTTAAAAACCTATCAGGAAATTCCCGCCGTCCCTTTTGACGTTGCCATCATGGAAAAAACCAAAAAGGCGGCCGTCATTGCCTGCGATATCGGATGGAGCGATGTCGGATCATGGGAAAGCGTGTGGGACATTAAACCAAAAGACAGCAACGGCAATGTAATTGAAGGAAAAGTAAACAGCGTTGATACAAAAAACTGTTTTATACAATCAAACTCTCTCCTTATTGCCACCATGGGATTAGAGGATCTTGTCATTGTTGAAAACAGAGATTCCATTCTTATCGCCGATAAGAAAAACGGTCAATCAATGAAGGCATTGGTAAACTCATTAAAAGAAACTAATGAGAAAGAAGCCACAAATCCACCGATGGAAAACAGGCCATGGGGAACGTTTAAGGTATTATCGGAAAACTCTAACTATAAAGTGAAAGAGCTGACGGTTAAACCCGGGGCAAAATTAAGTTTGCAAATGCATCACCACCGCTGTGAATTCTGGACAGTCATTTCGGGAGAAGCGTTAGCCACAATTAATGACAAAACCCATCATTTAAAACAGCAAGAAGGTATTTTTATCCCGCACAAAGCCACGCACAGATTGGAAAACCCTACGCAGGAAGAACTGATTATCGTAGAGGTACAATGCGGTGATTATCTGGGAGAGGACGATATCATCCGCTTGGACGACATCTACGGGCGTATACAAGCAGCATAAAACGAAAGAAGCTCTTTTATTTCATGAAACTAAAAACCTCCACGGCTCTGGCTACTCTCCTACTCTTCCTGCCCTGTGCAGGACAAGCTGCTGAACTTGCCATCTTCCCTGATTTGGAAACTGCTAAACAAGCTTACAGAGCCGAAGACTACACAACCGCTGCCCGTAATTGGATGCCCCTTGCCCATGAAGGCATTCCCGAAGCGCAGGTCGAACTGGGTAAACTTTACTCCAAAGGCCT
>DAOPJS010000193.1:0-3245 GCA_035399785.1 Alphaproteobacteria bacterium | reverse complement strand
AAAAGGTGTCTTGTCACTATCAGGGTCACATTTGAAAAAGCCTGATTTTTCCCATTCGGGATATTGGCGTGATTCAATCTCGCTTGGCTGAAAAGTCTTGTCCAGCATGGTCTGTCCTTAAATTTCCTTAGATCGTTACCTTAGAAGTAAGGTTTTAATCATCCATGGCGCGTCTGGCAAGCTTCTCTAGCTCTTTTTGGACGATACGCTCTACCATTGGCGGTAGGTTGTCATCCATCCATTCCCGCAGCATCGGATGCAGCATTTCGCGGACAATATCCTCCAGCGTGATGCCGTCATAGGAACGGGAGTTATTAATCGGCATTTTAGAGGCCAATTTGGTGATACTGCTCAACGCGGCAGCTTGCGTGCCAGAAGACAGAATTTCTGACGGAACCGGCCGTGGCGGCGGTTCTTTGGGAGCTGAGCGTATTTCGTCTAAGATACTGCGTGCCATTGGATCATCTTCCTCCTCCGGCTCCTCTTCTGGTTCGTCCTCGTCCTCATCGGCATAACGATCAATCATTTCAATTTCGATGTCTTCTTCATCCTCTTCGGGCTCGTCTTCAACCAGCTCGTTTTCGGTTAATTCCAGGACATCGTTATTTTCATGGCGGATCGGGTCGTCAACGACCTTTTCTTTCGCCGATTCCTTTGTATCTTCATCATCATCGTCGGAAATAATCTGCCGAATAGAAGCAAGGATTTCCTCTATCGATGGTTCCTGTTCAGAAGGATTTTGAGACATATTTTGGACCAAAGTTGAATCAATTTATAACCAAATCAGTTTGTTACATCGAAAACCTCTTGTCAAAGCCTGACAAGCCGAAATTTTACTCTGTCCTCATGAATAATCGGGTTTTGGGGATAAATCAGGGATTTACAGTGGAAAACCCCAGATTTTGCGGAACCAGAAGCCCCAAAGTCTTTGCCAGAGCAAAGCTTGCCACAACTTCATTTCGTTTGGCCGTGATCAGACTGACCTGCGCATCCAGCAATTCCTGATTGGAATCAAGGGCGTCCAGCGTGGTACGCTCCCCATATTCCTCCTCATAATGAACACCTTCATTGGCAATCAGGGCGGCTTGCACCTGTGATTCGCGCGCCTTGGTTTCGGCTTTGGCTGCCTTCAGGGCTTCCCAATTGCTGATTGTTTCCTGCTTTGCCTGATTTTCCGCTTCCAAAATCTGGATATATCGCTGGTTTGCCCGTTTCTTGGCCTCTCTCAGGCGTGAACGGGTTGACCCTGCCTGATATAACGGGATCGAGGCGCTCAAGCCGATAGATGACTGTCTTTGTTCATCAATGAAATCACTGGCGTCATAGGTTTTGTCCAAACGGCCAATGGCTTTGACCTGCGGCAATAATTCACCAAAAACACTGTCGACCCCCGCCTCGGCGGCGGCATTGATAAACTTGGCCTGCAAAACCATTCTGTTATTGGTTTGGGCAATGGATAAGGCATCGTCAAGTGTTTCGGGCAAAGATAAAGCTTTCTCAGGATATCCCATATCAATGGCGGGCGGCGCGCCGACTAACTGACGATAAGTGGCAATTGCCGTTTTATAGGCGCCATGGGCATTGATGACATCTGCTTCTGCCTTGGCCAATCTGGCCTCCGACTGGCTGACATCCGTTCTTGTAAGCTCTCCGACCGTAAAGCGGTTACGCGCTTGTTCCAGCTCTCTGGAAACCAGCAATCGGTTATTTTCATTCAGGCCCAAAACCGCCTGATCGCGCAGGACATTCATATAGGCAGCGGCAACGTCATATAACAATGACTGCTCTGTCGCGCTTAGCGCCAGATTTTGCGCGGTGATAATATTTTTTGCCTGATCGATATTGGCGATAGTGGAACCACCGCGAAAAATCGGCTGACTCAAATTCAGCGATCCTGATTTGGAGGTATTATCCCCGTCAGAGGTAATAAAAGACGTTCCCTTGGTATCCGTATTCGTAAAGGTCACATCGGCATCGGCCGTAATGGTCGGTTTAAAACCTGCTTCGGCCTGCGGCAGCTGTTCTTTTACCGCCAGCAATTCCGCTCTTGCCGCGCGCAATGTCGGGTTGTTTTTATAGGCAACCTCTAACGCCTCATAAAGATGGTTATTAATTCTGTCGGGATTATCAAAAATCGGGCGACTGGGCGCAGCCGGTATTAATGAAACAGAATTGCTCTCCTGCGCTTGGTCTTGTGCAAAAGCTGAGCCCGTCAGAATGACGCCGGCAATCAGAAATGTCACAAGACGAAACATCAGAACACAAATTCTTTCTTGGGTTCAAATCCGCACAGATACGGCGTACCGGCATCAAACAAAATCCGCTCGGAATAAACGCCGTCGGCAACGCGCTGCACCAAAGTTGCCTTGGCAATATTTTGCCCCGCCTTTTTAACAAGGGCGACCAGACGTCCGCCAATACCCAGTTGTTCTTTCAACTCTTTGGGGATCTCGCAAACCGCGCCGTTAATCATGATAATGTCATAAGGGGCATTGTCAGGGGCACCTTTGACCAACGCTCCTTTAATACCGGCAATGTTACAATAGGTCAGCTTATCCCAACTGGCCTGCGCTCTGTCTATCAGTTTTTGATCTTCTTCAAGCGCCACAACCGTGCTGACCAGATGCGACAGGATGGCGGCATTATATCCGATCCCTGACCCAATCGTCAGTGCCACATCATTGGGCATAGGGTTAACGGCCTGTATCAGCCGTGCCAGAACCGACGGTTCCATCAAATAACGTTTAGGGGCAATCTCAATGTCCTCGTCGCAATAACAAATGCCGGCTTTATCTTCGGGAACAAATTCTTCGCGGGGAACAGCCATAAAAGCATCCAGAACTGCCTCCGACACAACACCCATGGGGTGGATCTGGCTGTCAATCATGGATTGGCGGGCTTGGACAAAGTCTTTTTTCTTCATGATGGATACCTTGAAAATATATGCTGTAAGCTTAATAGCTGAAAATAAAGGGTTTTAAAAGCCTAAACAGGGGTAAAATAGGTGCAATCAAGGCTGGATTTTCGTGTTTAAAGATGATATTCCCTATTTTCCTTGAGGCGCGGTGGCAGAGTGGCCATGCAGGGGACTGCAACTCCCCGTACGCCGGTTCGATTCCGACCCGCGCCTCCAATATTTTTGGGTAATATGGTTGTTGACAGCAAAGACCGATTCAGCCATAAAGCTCAGCAGTGTTCCTCGGTAGCTCAGTGGTAGAGCAGGTGACTGTTAATCACTTGGTCGC
>DAOPJS010000192.1:0-3248 GCA_035399785.1 Alphaproteobacteria bacterium | reverse complement strand
CAGGCCGATCACAAAGCAGGAAAGGTAACATTCCTGCGCGTTCCTCAGTTGGAAGATGTTCCTTACGCTGTTGAAATGCAGCCGCACCTGATCGTCGAGTTTTACTCACGTTAATCGGGGTTCAAAACAAGAATTCAGAAAGCCGCTCTATATGGGCGGCTTTTTTATTATAAGCTTTTTCGTCTGAATAAATGGTGCTCGACTATATGCATGCCGGCATCAGCAAATGTTTTCAGCAACATAAATAGAAAAACAGCGCCGCCTGTATTAAGCATCGAGCCAAAAATTATTGTCAGATGCATGGGAATAATCCGCAAGTAAGGATAAAACATAATAGTACCCAGATTGGGTTTTTGATCTTTAAAATCGTTTTGAAGGTTGTAGCGATAAGAAAATCCGTGTGATCCCATAAAACCAAAAATCATCATCAGTAAAAGCATTAATTCGTAAGTGGGTAGAGAGGAAAGGGGAAGCTCCTGCCATAAAAAAACGGCATATACAAAATGGAAAAATCCATAATGGACGGCAAAAAATGCGGCGGTACTTTTTTTGGCGGCATCTGTTTCAGGAACAGCCCGGCCATTACTGGTAAAGTTTTTAGTGCTGAATTCTTTCAGATTCAGCATACGAAAGACGTTAACGATGCCGATAACAACGCTTTGCCCCCAATAAACCCATAGAATTTGTCCCATCGGCCAGTGCTGGGTTATAGCGAGTACAATGGATACAATATTGCTAAGAACCAACATCCAAAGAGACGGGTCTAAAATCTTTTCTCTGGTACCGGTGTTAACGTTTTCCATGTTGATATTTTGCCTGTTATTTCTCTTTATTACCAATCAGAGCGGAGATTATCCCGTGAAAAGTGCGTACTTCCTGTTCGGTCATTTCGGCGCGGGAAAAAATGTTTCTTATATTTCTTGCCATTGTTGGGCGCATATCAGGGGAACGAAAGAAATAATGGCTCTCCAGTTCCTGTTCCAATCGTATCATTAATTCATTCAATTGCTCGTGCGTGGCAGGATCAGAATCTCCGGTTGGTAAAACAAAAGGCGGTGTTTCATCGTTGGCTTGTTTTAGTTCATAAGAAACCAGCAAAACCGTCTGCGCCAGATTAATCGACCAGAAATCAGGATTGATAGGAACCGAGATAATGTGGTGAGCAAGGGCGATGTCATCATTATCAAGGCCGGCACGTTCACCGCCGAACAGGATGGCGGTTTTTTGGGCTTTGCCGGAAATTTCCTGTGCGGCTTGTTTGGGGGTAAAAACCTTTTTTCGCATATCACGTGGACGTGCTGTTGTGGCGTAGACGATATGGCAATCTTTCAGGGCATCTGCTGTATTATTGAAGATCTGAACAGGCGGCATGATATCAAGCGCGCCGGAGGCATTGGCCGTGGCTGCCTCATTCGGCCAGCCATCACGGGGATTGACCAGCCGTAAATCGGACAGACCGAAATTTGCCATCGCGCGGGCGGCCGCGCCGATATTTTCCCCCATTTGTGGGTTTACAAGGATGATTGCGGGAAGATTTTGTTCCATTTTAATCGGGGAATCGGGAGTTTCTGACGGTTTTGTACATACCTATATATTTCATGTTTTTTCAATAAAATCAATTAGTTAACATAAAAATCTTTACTTTTCTCATTATTCGCGTATAAAAAGGCATAATTCAAAAGTTAATAAAAAGTTAAGGGAGAGTACCATGAATGCTTTCAGTCGAGTTCGTATTCTGCAAGGCGGCAAATCATCATTTGATGTGATGAAGGCCTTTTCCGATCTGGATAGTGCCCGTAAGATGGCATTATTTGATCGTTTGAGCGATTCCCGTAAGACGTTTTACAAAAGTGTGACGCTATTTTGGCCACAGGCGAAAATGGCAGATGCAAAAAAGCTGGAGCGCTTCCTAGTGCATAGCCTTGCAGCAAATGATTGCTGATTAACTGATTATTTCTGAAATTTAAAGAGTATTACTATGCCACATCGACGTTCACGCAGGCTCAATAGAGACCAAAAGGCATTGATGTTCGGCATATTGATGCTTGGCATTTTTTCTTTATCCATCATGTCTGCTATATCAAGCACCGGTCCTTTGGTCTTGGGAACAGAAAAAAACACAAACGGTCTGGTTGAGTATTTGTGTTTGGGGCGTGATTGCGAAACGCTGTTTTAAAATTTAACTACCGGTCAGACGTTGTTTTACTTTTTCCGGCCCTAACAACGAAAGCAAAGTTGGAAGTTCCGGGCCGTGATCCATCCCTGTAAAGGCCTGACGAAGCGGCATAAACAATGTTTTACCCTTGCGATCCGTTTTTTCCTTGATGCTGTTTACCCATTCATCCCATGTTTTTTCATTCCACGGAGAGGGGGGGAGAAGGTCGGCTGCCTGCGCGGTAAAATCTTTGTCATCATTGGCAATAATGGGGGTGACGGGGCCATTTGCCACTTCCCACCATTCTTTAATATCTTCCAGTATTTTCAGGTTAGGGCGAACCGCATTCCAAAACCCCTCGTCAATTTCTTCCAGTCCCATCATCGCCAAACGAACCTGAACGTCATCAAAAGGTGTTTGATGAAGGATTTTACTGTTTAGTCTGACCAATTCCTCGGTATCAAATTTGGGAGGGTTGCGTGAGAACTTGGAAAAATCAAAGCTTTCAATTAATGGGCTCATGTTGGTGTAGGCTTCAATAGGGTCAGACGTTCCTAGGCGTGCCATGAGGGAGACAACAGACATGGGTTCCAGACCTTCTTCTTCTTTAACCGCTTTGACGCTTAGGGAGCCAAGACGTTTGGACAGTTTTCCGCCTTCGGCATCGGCAATCAGGGACAGGTGCGCGAAGTCAGGAGATTTTCCGCAAATAGCTTCGAACATTTGAATATGGGTTGCCGTATTTGATACATGGTCTTCACCGCGGACAACATGGGTAATACCAAAATCAACATCATCAATAACAGAGCAAAGGTGATATAGCGGTGTACCGTCTTCGCGCAGGACGACAGGGTCGGATAAATCAGCTCCCTGGAATTGAACAGTGCCGCGGATCAAATCATTCCATTCAATCGGCGTATGGTTCATTTTGAAACGCCAATGCGGTTTACGCCCTTCGGCTTCATATTTTTTCAGTTGCTCATCGCTTAAAGACAGGCTTGCGCGGTCATATGTCGGTGGCAGACCGCGGGATAATTGTGTCTTGCGTTTCAGCCCTAATTCTTCCGGTGTTTCGTAACATGGATACAGGCGG
>DAOPJS010000191.1:0-3265 GCA_035399785.1 Alphaproteobacteria bacterium | reverse complement strand
TTATGTTGTCGCAAATAGGCAAAAAAGAAGACGCCTTGGAAAAATGGAAGAAGGCTCTAGAGCTGAAACCGGATTATCCCGACGCCCTCAGTAATATGGGACACGCTTTGTGGGAGCTCGGACGCTTTGAAGAGGCGCAGGCCGCCTGCCAAAAAGCTATCGAGGTATCACCGCAATATGCCGCCGGCTATGTCAATCTGGGCAACGCCCTTATGTCACAGGGCAAGTTGGATGAAGCGATTGAGGTATGGAAAAAAGCGATCGACATCAACCCGAGACAGCACCACGCCTTCATTAATATCGGAAATGCGCTTCGTGATCAGGGGAAAATTAACGAGTCGGAAGAATATTGCCGCAAGGCGATTGAATTATCGCCCGACAATCCGGAAGCCCTTCTTAATTTAGCCAACGCTTTGCGTGATCAGGGGAATTTTAGTGAAGCTGAAGCAAACTATAAAAAAGCAATCGACTCACGCCCGCAATATGCCGAAGCGCATAACAATCTCGCAATTGTTTTGATTGACCAGATTCGTTTTGATGAAGCCGCAACAGCCGCCAAATATGCCATTGCCTTTGATCCTAACCATGCAGGCGCACACACTAATCTGGCAAATGCATTGCGGGAGATGGGAAAATTTGAAGAAGCCGAAGCATCCGCCCGCAAGGCCCTGCAATTAAACAGCGAGTCTGTAGAAGCGCGCATCGATCTTGCTGACATCTTATATGCGTCGGACAGATTGTCTGAAGCTGAAACATTATTTACCGAGGCCATGGAATTGGTTCCCGACTCCCCTCGCCTTTACATCAAGTTAAGCGGCGTTCTGGAGCGCGCAAACAAACTTGATGAAGCAATCGAGACAATTGAAAAAGCGATTGAGAAAAATCCCGAAATGCCGGAGGTCTATCACAAACAGGCCATGGTCTACATGATGGCTAACCGTATTCCGGAGGCGCTTGCCGCCCTTGATAAAGCGCTTGAGCTTAATCCGAAATTTCCCGGCGCACTCGGAACAAAATCTGACATCCTTCAGACACATGGTGACATGGAAGGCGCCAGAAAAGCCGCGGAAGAAGGCCTGGCCATGAATGATAAAATTCCGTTCCTGTATTTTACGCTCAGCAAAGTCAAAAAATTTACGGCCGATGATCCGCACTTTATCCGCATGCAGGAAATCGAAGAGGATTCATCGAAGAAATTCGGTAAAGCGCAGGCTATCTCATTGCAATACGCTCTGTCCAAAGCACATGAAGATGTCGGCAATTACGAGAAAGCTTTCGAGCATTTAAAGAAAGCAAACGATATGAAGAGCATGACGGTTTCCTTCGACAGAAACGCTCAAGCCGAAAGCTATAAGAAGATAAAAGAATTCTACACCAAGGAATTTTTTGAAAGCGTTGAAGGAAAAGGCTGTGATTCTGACACGCCTATTTTCATTGTCGGCATGCCAAGGTCCGGAACAACATTAACGGAGCAAATCATTTCTTCGCACCCCGATGTTTTCGGCGCAGGGGAACTTCATTACCTGTCCGAAGTTGATCAGAAAAACGGCGGCCTAAGTAAAAACAATTGCCGCGAACTTGGTGAGCAATATGTTGAGATGATTCGCGCAATAAACGACGAAAGCAAAAACGCAGAAAAAATTACGGATAAAATGCCGGGTAACTACATGCGTATCGGACAAATTGTTGCAACCCTGCCTAACGCAAAAATAATCCATTGTCGCCGCAATCCTGTTGATACTTGCCTGTCTTGTTACAAGCAATTATTTGCCCGCGGTCATTACTGGACCTACCGCCTTGATGATATGGCCGAACATTATGCGCTGTATGACGATATGATGAACTACTGGCGTAGCGTCTTACCCAAAGATCGTTTCCTTGAAATTGATTATGAAGAGACCGTCAATGATTTTGAAAATCAGGCGCGCCGCCTGATCGATTATGTCGGTCTGGAATGGAATGACGCCTGTTTAACACCACATAAAACAAAACGCTCTATTATGACGGCAAGTAAGGGGCAAGTGCGCAAACCGATTTACAAGACGTCAGTCGAGGCATGGCGGCGCTACGAAGATCAACTGGCAGGACTTGCAAAAGATCTGGAACCATTTATCAGGAAGTAACTCGGCGTTTTGATAAAACCCACTGTGCCAGAGCGACGTAAACACTCCAGACAATTTCGCTTAACACCAAAAACAACGTGACCTTTGCATCAAAATAAGCAAAGGCAAGCCCGACAGCGAGGGAATTATTCATCGCTCCTGACGCAAAAATATAAGGAATTTTTTGATCTTTCGGAACAACTAACGAATACAAAATCCCAAACAGATAAAAAATTGCAAACAGGCCCGTCATAACCATTAGGCCGATATAAATAACATCCAGATTGGCAAGGAATTCTCTCTTTTGTGTCGCTACGACAATCACCAGCACCAGCGAAAGAATAACAATCGCTGAAGACTTATTATATTGGCTGACCCAGGAATTAATTTTTTTAAATCTGGAGAAAACACCAAAATATAAAAATATCGGCACCAAAATAACCATTACCAATGTCATGAACAACGACATGATATCAACCTTCACCACCTGCCCCAGAAATGAAAAAACACCGGGAATAAACGCCGGTGCCAACAGGCTGGTGATAATGGTTAAACTAAGGCCCAGGGCCACATTCGCCCGCCCCATTGAACATAAGGAAGCAACAGCAACCCCCGCAGGCATCAATGCCAGCAGTAGCGTTCCGACGGCATATTCAGGGAAATAATGGCGCATTGCATAAAATAAAATCAGTGGAAAAACCGCGAATCGTAAAATGGTAAAAAGCGCCATCTGAAAGATATCAACTTTCAGAAACTCTGATGGTTTAATATCAGCGCAAGACAGAAAGATCAGCGACGCCGTCAGAAAAATCACAATTTGTGATGCCCATGCGCCGAAGCTCGGTGTAAAAAAACCGACGGCACAGCCCAATAGTAAAAGAAGAGAAAAATTATTCTCGATAAAATTTTTGATACGCGCCATTTAAAACCCCCGTTTTATTATTTATCAGCTCGCCTGTTTTTGATCGGCTTGCGCTATTGAATTAACCCCGTCCATGACATGAAACTCGACGCTTTCGCGCCCTTGCCAATTATTAATTTGAAATTGCCCGACCAGATGAAAATTCATCATGCGGGATTGCTTAAGCATCATATCACCTAATTTGGTTCCGACACCGCTAAAAAATACAGCCTTCATACGGGTGCCACCTTCAACATCGCTG
>DAOPJS010000190.1:0-3305 GCA_035399785.1 Alphaproteobacteria bacterium | reverse complement strand
GATGTTACATGGGGCAGGAATTGACCGCGCGGATGCATTACCGCAACCTGGGCAAGAAACATCTGCAGGTTCTGACTTTTCATGATATCCCCCCGCCGCCACCTTATAGCGAGTTGGATATAAACGGTGTTTTGGTTGGAAATATGCGCTCTTCCTGCGGGCAGGTCGGGCTGGCGATTATCAATGATGAAGCTTTGGAAAGATTGAAAAATGACAAATATCCTGTACGTCTTTTGGGATAGCGATAACACGCTGGTCAATACGGCGGAGCATCACTGGCGCAAACATGTTGAAACCTTAAAGACATTAGGGATCACGCTTGATGACACATATCGCCGTAAAATTTACGAGAACAACGGCGCCCAAAACTGGGAATGGTTGACTGAAGATTTAGGGTTAAATATTCTGCGACAGGATTATCTTGATAAGATTGATAATTGGTATTTTGACCATATTGATGAAATAGAAATCCGTGCCGGTGTTCTGGAGGCCATCCGTTATTTCGATGACAATAATATACCGCAAGCTGTTGTTTCAAACGGGCGGCGGCGTTCCGTCATGGCCGCGCTTGATGCCAAAGATTTATCACGTCATTTCAAATTTATTTTGTGCAAAGAAGATTATACGGGGCGCAAACCCTCTCCCGCTCCTTACCTGAGCGCTTTAAAGAAAATGGAAGAATTGGAAGGTGAAAAAATTTCTGCGGACACTTGTCTGGTGGTAGAGGATGATCCACTGGGTGTACAGGCAGGAGAAGCCGCCGGCATGGCGGTTCTTCACCGCCCTATCGGTGATGACAAACCTTTTGATTTATTGATCAGCTAACGGCTTCTATGCCGCCGCAGGCGCCAGATATCTGACAACAAAATAAATCAACAGCGCAATTATCAAGATCGCCGCAATGATAATATCCTTGCGACTGAAGAAATGGTAGATATCAAATGTCCCTTCTGATTTTTCAGGTTCCTTGCTCATGCCGCCTCCTTGATTGCGGCTTTAGACTTTCCCCGCTTGATTGCCTCCTGCGCCGCAGACAGTCTGGCAATCGGTACGCGGTAAGGGGAACAGGAAATGTAATCCAGTCCGACCGCTTCAAAAAACGCGATAGAAGACGGGTCACCGCCATGTTCGCCGCAAACCCCAAGCTTGATATCAGGACGTGCGGAGCGGCCGCGCTGCGCCGCCATATCAACTAATTGGCCAACACCTTCTTTATCCAATGTCTGGAACGGGTCTTTTTCAAGAATCCCCTGATCGATATAGTCGGGCAGGAATTTGGCGGCGTCATCACGGCTCATCCCCAATGTTGTTTGGGTCAGGTCGTTAGTGCCGAAGCTGAAAAACTCTGCTTCCGTTGCAATATCATCGGCCATCAACGCGGCACGCGGCAATTCAATCATGGTACCGACCATGTAATCAACCTTCTTGCCTTTTTCGGCAAAGACGGCCTCGGCCTGTTCAATGACAATTTTCTTCAGAATAGAAAGTTCCTTCTTCGTCGCGATCAACGGGATCATCACTTCAGGGATTGCCCCTGTTTCGACTGCTGCCTCAAAAATCGCCCGTGCCTGCATGGCGCAGATTTCAGGATAAGTAATCGCCAAACGACATCCACGGTGTCCCAACATCGGGTTGGCTTCATACAATTCATTCTGGCGACGGGAAACATATTCAGGTTTCAGCCCGGCCGTTTTTGTAAACTGCGCGACCTCTTCTTCCCCATGTGGCAAGAATTCATGCAAAGGCGGATCCAGCAAACGAATAGTGATCGGCAGGCCGTTCATAATTTTGAACAGCTCCGTAAAGTCCGCCCGTTGTGCAGGCAATAATTTTTCCAACGCCTTTTCCCGTCCTGCTTTATCACTGGCGAAAATCATTTCGCGTACATGCTGGATACGGTCGGGGTCAAAGAACATATGTTCTGTACGGCAAAGACCAATACCTTCCGCCCCAAAATCAACCGCAGTTTGGGCATCAAGCGGGGTTTCCGCATTGGTGCGCACTTTCATGCGGCGGGAACTGTCTGCCCAGCTCATAATAACCTCAAAATCGCCGGACAGTTGCGGCTGAATTGTATCAACGGCGCCCAGCATAACTTCGCCCGTCGAACCATCGATAGTCACAACGTCACCTTCCTTGATCAGCTTATCGCCAACGCTCATTGTTTTGGCTTTGTAGTCAATGGCAATAGCCCCCGCACCTGCAACACAAGCACGGCCCATACCACGCGCCACAACAGCGGCATGCGATGTCATTCCGCCGCGTGTCGTTAAAATACCCGCCGCGGCGTGCATCCCGTGAATATCTTCCGGTGATGTTTCAATACGGCAAAGCATAACTTTCTCCCCCGCATTGGCGCGTTTTTCCGCATCATCGGCAGAGAAGACAACAATCCCAGAAGCCGCGCCGGGAGAGGCCGGCAGCCCCTTGGTCAGAATTGTTTTATGCGCCATCGGGTCCAGTGTCGGATGCAGAAGCTGATCAAGCGCTTGAGGCTCTAAACGTAACAAGGCTTCTTCCTGCGTAATCAGTTTTTCATTGACCATATCAACGGCTACTTTTAATGCCGCCGCGGCCGTACGCTTCCCGCTACGGGTTTGCAACATGAATAATTTTCCCTGTTGCACAGTGAATTCAATGTCCTGCATATCACGGTAATGTTTTTCCAGTGTATGACGCACATCATCCAGTTGCTTAAAGACTTCAGGCATCACCTCTTCCATGGCGGGCAGGGTTGATCCCTCTTTTTCTTTGCCCTTAATGGTCAATGATTGCGGCGTGCGAATTCCTGCCACCACATCTTCGCCTTGGGCATTCACCAGATATTCACCGTAGAAGAAATTTTCACCTGTTGACGGGTCACGCGTAAACGCCACGCCTGTGGCACAATCATTGCCCATATTGCCAAAGACCATAGACTGCACGTTCACGGCCGTTCCCCAATCAGCGGGAATATCGTTAATTTGGCGGTAGGTCACTGCGCGGGGCACCATCCATGAACCAAAGACAGCGCCGATTGCACCCCATAATTGTTCCTGTGGATCTTCGGGGAAAGGACGTCCCAAATCACGCTGAACCATTTCCTTATATTGTGCGACGATTTTCTTCCAGCCTTCGGCGGTAATGTCAGTATCTTCGCTGATATCCAAATCGCGTTTATGCTGCTCCATGATGTCTTCAAAATCATGATGCTCCAGCCCCATCACGACATCGCCGTACATTTGGATAAAGCGGCGGTATGAATCCCATGCAAAGCGTTCATCCCCTGATTTCTTCGCCAAACCTTCAACGGTCGTGTCATTCAA
>DAOPJS010000189.1:0-3309 GCA_035399785.1 Alphaproteobacteria bacterium | reverse complement strand
GGCAGGCCCCGTAATCAGGCGCGGCATCAAATAAGTCATCGACGAATTTGTCTTCCGCCTGTTCCAGCTTGGCATGGTCGCAGGCATGGTTAAAATCCGCAGGGTAGTGGGTGCCGCTGTGCGGGCTGTCAAAAATCAGCGGCAAAGGGTCGCCGGCGGCAATCAGATTATAAACGCCCTCAAGAGAAGACTTGTGCATATTCAATACCCTTATTAATGTACCTGTCGTAGTTTAACCAAAAAAGAAAATCACTAAAGGATAAAATGTTTGATCTGAAAGCCATACGGGATAACCCTGCCGCCTTTGACGCCGCGATGAAGCGCCGTGGATTAGAACCGCAAAGCCCCGCTATCTTAAAAATGGATGAGGAACGCCGCGCGGTTTTGACCGAATTGCAAACCCTGCAACAAGAGCGCAATGAAAAATCCAAAGAGATTGGCCGGATCAAATCGCAAGGCGGTGACGCCCAAGCCGCCATGGATGCGGTCAGCGCCCTGAAAACCCGTATGGGGGAATTAGAGGAGAAGGAGCGCACGCTTACAGAAAGCCTGAACCAGCATCTCTCCAGCCTGCCGAATATTCAAAAGGCCGATGTCCCTGACGGCGTCGATGAAAACGATAATGTTGAAGTCAAGAAATGGGGCGCGCCGCGCATCAGTAAAGAAGACGCCAAAGAGCATTGGGAAATCGGTGAAGCGCTGGGCATGATGGATTTTGAAACAGCGGCGAAGCTCAGCGGCTCCCGTTTTACATTGTTGAGCGGGCACTTAGCACGGTTGGAACGCGCCATCGCCCAATTCATGCTGGATACGCAAACGCAAAAGAACGGCTATACGGAAGTGTCTCCACCACTGATGGTCAATTCCACCACCATGTATGGCACGGGTAACTTGCCGAAATTCGGTGATGATCTTTTTAAGACTACTCGTGGTGATTGGTTAATACCAACTGCCGAAGTGCCGCTGACAAATATTGTGGCGGATATGATTGTCGATGCCGATTATTTGCCGCGCCGTTACACGGCCTTCACCCCGTGTTTCCGTAGCGAGGCGGGAAGCGCAGGGCGTGATACACGCGGCATGCTGCGCCAGCATCAATTTTATAAAGTGGAGTTGGTATCGATCACCCATCCTGACGAAAGCGATGCCGAGCATGAAAGAATGCGAAGCTGCGCCGAAGGTATTCTGGAAGCGCTGGAGATTCCCTATCGCACCGTGGTGCTTTGTGTGGGGGATGCAGGCTTTGGAAGCCAGAAAACCTATGACCTTGAGGCGTGGTTGCCGGGACAGGATACCTACCGCGAGATTTCAAGCTGTTCCACCTGTGGTGATTTTCAGGCGCGGCGTATGAATGCGCGCTTCAAAGCCAAGGGTGATAAAAACACACAGTTTGTCCATACACTGAACGGATCCGGTCTGGCGGTTGGTCGTACCCTGATTGCGGTGATGGAAAATTACTATGACCCTGCCGATGGCGGTGTGTTTATCCCCGAAGTCTTGAAACCCTATATGGGCGGTATCGAAAAAATCACCAAGCCGTAAGCCGATTTACATCAAGCGTGCAATGCCCGATCAGGCGCCACGGCGGCACGGGTTGGCATGATGGTGTCGACATAAGGTTTTAAGTAGGCATTAAAATGTGTTTCGCATTCACTGTGAAAAGCTACGGCGCTGTCTCTCAACATTTGCGGTGTCAGTTTCGGGTCATCAACTTTTGTACCGTAAATCGGGTTGTAGCCGTGACGTGACAGGTCGCGCCAATGTTGCATAAGTGTTAAGTCCTGTTCCGAAAAAGCGTTCCTTCCTGTTTCTGCCGTTGCCTTTGCCATACGTGAAAGATGGAGAATATATTCATGCGGCAAGGCGGCAACGGGCACGCGCAGACCCGCATCTACCATATCCGCCATCGCGCCGCGTATGTTCCCAGGATAATCATAGTTGTATTGCC
Organism: Alphaproteobacteria bacterium; assembly: GCA_035399785.1. Taxonomy (GTDB): domain Bacteria; phylum Pseudomonadota; class Alphaproteobacteria; order Micavibrionales; family Micavibrionaceae. The sequence continues at coordinate 1,361 of DAOPJS010000189.1, read as the reverse complement.
AGATGGAATTGGAAAGACGGTCCAGCGTTGTAATGTGATTGGCGGATTGATCCCAATGCTGTTGAAACAATTTTGTGGTAATCGCATGGGTCGGTGTTCCCGACGTTGTTTTGTTTCCGTCTGTCCTGTAGGGATGCGTGATGGGTTCAAATTCTTTTGGTTCTTTGCCTGTGCCTTCGATAGGAGAAATGACCGCAGCAATTGTGGTTTGAGGTTTTCTTAAAGGTGCAAATAAATTGGTGCGCAAAGTTTCTTCAACCTCAGGCACAAACGGCTTTGTTCTGTCGATAAATTTTTCCAGTCCTTTAATTGCCTTATCCGACAGCGCCGTCATGGCAGGCGTTGATAAATCCGTTTCGGCGCCTAAAAAACTTTTTCCCTTAATGGTTAGCAGGGGTTTGATTTTATCGGGATTTTCCGCCCATCGATCATTGCTTGCGACGCGCTCAAGCAGTTGACGACCATAGGCAATATAATTGTCACGTGTTTTGAAATGAATGCGCGTGGCTGAGTGGTTGAGCGTATCAGGATCAAAAACAATATCGGGGGAGTTGAGTGTCTTTTCCTCAAGCGTTCTGACCAGACGATCATCATAGTAATCGAGCGTGTCATGCATCTTCCAATAGCCGGTAAAGACGGGGCGGGCAAATCCCGCAATGTCGCCTTTCCTGAATTTATCCAGACCGTCAATTGCCGCCTGTCCCATAATGGGATTTTTTGTATAGAATTTGGATAAAAGGACGGATGAGCGGAATTGATTAGGCGGCCCGTCGGCGCTGCCTTCATATAATTCCAATGCTGCGACGCTTTCGGATACGCGGGCATTGGCCTCTATACCGCGCTGGGCGATTGTTGCGGATTTGATTGTGTCATGGGCGCCATGGCCGGCACCTTTTAACATGTCGTCCATATGTTGTAATTCATGTTTCAAGGTGAGGGCGACATCTTCGGGGGTTAGACCTTCCCGCAAGGTGATTTGTTTTTCAGTCAGATCAAACAGGCCGTTGGCCCCTTCTTTTTCCATGTACTGAGTATCAAAAACAAAAGTAAATTTTTCTGCCTTTGCCTTTTCGAGTAAGCGCCGCCCGTCATCCGTTTGTGACAAGAGGAACACCGCGCGATCCAGTAATTGTTTGTTTCTGAAATCACGCACTGCGTTATCCATGGAGGCGGCGATTTTATCGGTTAGGGCGCCGCCTTGCTTCGGGTCGTATTTCGGGATGGTGCCGCCATATAAATATTCCACGGGGCGGCGGGCAAGGAAGTCACGTTCCGTTGGCGGACGGTTCAGGACAAGCTCTCCATCGCTGTCGACGATAAGCTGCCACGCCCCCTGCGGCGCAGGCGGGGAGGCATTGACC
>DAOPJS010000188.1:0-3335 GCA_035399785.1 Alphaproteobacteria bacterium | reverse complement strand
GGGCAAATCGGGTGAAGAGTGTCGCGAAATAACCGATCCATAAAATGCCCAGTATGACGATTAGGATCAGCATACCGTTTCCTTTGCCGTTGGATGAGCGGCGCGGGCCGACCCATAGGCCGTAGCGCACTTGTGACCAAACCATTTGCGCGGCAAATCCGATCATGCCCGTAAAGATAATGGTGATGATCAACAGGCGAACATCACGGTTTAAAATATGGGTAAGCTCATGGGCCAGAACCCCTTCCAGTTCATCTTTGGAGAGAGATTGCAAAAGTCCGCGTGTTACGGTGACGGAAAAACTTTTTTGATCAATGCCGCTGGCAAATGCGTTCAAAGCATGGCTTTCAATGATCTCCAAACGCGGGGTGGGCAAACCAACAGAGATACAGAGATTTTCAAACAGGTTATATAATTCAGGTTCTTCCTGACGCGTGACAGGATGGGAATGCGCCATTTTACGGATCATGGCGGTATGAAAAAAATAGGCAATTATGAACCAGATGCAAACGACGCTGAGGATCATCGGCCAATAAGTACCTAGAGTTGCTGCGGCGAGGGCATCGGCATTTTCCCAATCGGCGTTCGGGCTGCTCATTAACCCGATGACGGCGGCGATGCCCCAGACCATGCCCATGATGACGAAAGGATACAGGCACAATAACGCAATTGATTTGAGGTTATTGTTCCAGATATAGGTTTGTAATCCGACTTTCGGCGTGGCCATGTTTTTTGGTATCAGGTACCGAATTTAACATCAGGAGATTTTTCCATGACATCGCGTTCGGATTCTTCGACCTCATAGAATTCTTCTGTCTTGAACCCAAAACGTCCCGCAATAAGATTTGCCGGGAATTGCTGGATAGCGGTGTTGTATTCGGATGTCGCGTTATTAAAGAAGCGTCGGGCGGCGGCTAATTTATTTTCAATGTCTGTCAGCTCTGCCATTAATTGTTGGAAATTTTGATCTGCTTTCAGATCAGGGTAGTTTTCTGCCACTGCCAGAACATTAATCATGGCTTTGCCTAGTGCTTTTTCTGCGCTCAGGCGCTCTTCCTGTGTTCCTGCTTCTTTAACCTGCGCGCGGAATTTGGTGACTTCTTCGAAGACGCTTTTTTCATGATTGGCGTATCCCTTGACTGTTTCAACAAGGTTGGGGATCAGGTCGAAGCGTTGTTTCAGCTGGACATCGATATCGGCGTAGGCGTTATTACGATTTTGGCGCAGGGCTACAAGGCGGTTGTAGATGCTGATCAAGACAATACCGGCTGCGGCGATTACACCTATAATTGTAAGCCATTCCATAAGACAGTTCCTCCCTGTAAGGTGAATTTGGCCATATCTTATCCAATTATTCCCGCTATGACAATTTAAAGCGGTAAGAAGTCTTTTCGTCTTTTGATTTGTCCTTTATTCTGCCCTACAATGAAAAATAACGTGATCCGTTTTATTGAAAGAAAGAAGAGGCTTTGATGCGCTTATTCCTGACTCTGGCATTGTTAACCGGCTTTATTTTTGCGGCGTTGCCGTTATCCGCGCGTGCGCAGGATAAAATTCCCGAACTTCCCGAAGCATTGCAAATTTTAGTCGACCGCGGGGCGCAGGCAAGATATCTGGGCAATAAATATGGTCTGGACGGATGGATTACCGTCTTTCAGGGGCAGGAGCAATATTACTATGTGACACCCGGCGGAGAAGGGTTCCTGATGGGGCTTTTGTTCGATAAAGACGGGCAGATGGTAACCGTTGACCAAGTACGTGATTTGCAGGCGCAAAGTGACGGTGTTCTCGACTTTTTGGCGGTTGATAAATCACCGGAAAAGCTGGATGAGGCCATGCAGGAAACAAATAAGGCCTTTGAGTATAAAACCCCCGCTGAGCGTATGTTTGCCGATGTCCAAAACAGTAACTGGATCAAATTCGGCAGTGATGATGCCCCCGTTATTTATTCCTTTATGGATCCCCAATGCCCGCATTGTCATGATTTCATGAAAGATTTGCGCAATGATTATATTGAAAAGGGGCTTATCCAGCTAAGGATGATTCCTGTCGGTTTTCGTGATGAAACCTTGGCGCAGGCAGCGTTTCTTTTGGCGGCGCCCGATGCCAAAACCCGCTGGTATGCCCATTTGGATGGTGATACGACGGCACTTCCCGCCACAAGTAATACCAATACGCAAGGGATTCAGAAAAATCTGGCCCTAATGCAGGCGTGGAAATTCAATGTGACTCCGATGACGATTTATCGTGGAAAAGACGGCAAAGTGAAGATTATTCGCGGTCGCGCCGAAAGCATGAACAAAATTATGGCGGATTTGCCGCCGGCCAAGGGAGGAATTCCGCAAAATTAGCAATTTTTAATAAGTATTTAGATTAAAATCCTATAATATGGGGCGTTATTATTCGTAAACTTATTAATTCCTACTTTTGATCTGTCTTAGTTCGTTATGGTCCAGAATTCCAAATTCGCAGTAAATATATTGGAAAAAATCGGCGCCCCGTTGGCCGCGGCGCTGGAATCTGTGCCGCTACAGGGCGATGACAAAGATATCGAAGCGGCCAAATTGATGGCTCAGATGATGGGGCAGGCGGTGCAGGTCAGTATCGCCCTCAATAATGCCTTGAATGTCACGGAAAGCGAAGAACAGGCGGATTCAACCAGATTGGCTCTGGCCGCGATTGCCGCCCCTCTCATTGCTGAATTTTATCGCCAGAATGCCCGCGTTCCCGATGAGCAGGATTTAAAACGGATTGTTAAATCACAAGAGGCCGTTTTGGCCTTTGCCGAAAATTTTTCCGCCGCGGATGAGGGAAAATCCCGTCTGAGCACGATTGATCATGACGCCCCCTTATTTGATAAAACCCAGATTTCGCTGGTGGTTTTACAAGCACTGAACCCCGTTTTGACGGCTATTTTCGAATTTCCCTTCGGCCAGAGCGAGACCAAATTATTACAGGAAGTTTCAGACAGGCTTCAGGCCAATGCCGCCGAAATGGTCAGATCTGCCGGCGGTGATAAGCTGGGCGAAATATTGGTTTTAAAGGCTTTGGCACAGATTTATGCGGATTGTCACCGTATGGAAACCGCCCGTTTGGCCACAGCCAGTGATGAAAACCGCAGTGAATTATCGCTCGACCCAGTCTGGAAGGCCTATGATACCAAGGTAGCCATGGCGGAAGCTATTTTAGGGGGCAATGAGACAAGTACATCCACGCAGGCCTCTGCGCCCGCTCCGGCCTCTCCCCCTGCTGCCGAGTCAATGCCTGCCGAAACGCCGCCCCCGCCGCCTCGATCTTCTGGCGAGCCGTAGCACTGATGCGCTGCACCTTCACCG
>DAOPJS010000187.1:0-3364 GCA_035399785.1 Alphaproteobacteria bacterium | reverse complement strand
GCAAAGCCGATGGCCACCATGATCCAAAGCAGGCTGAGCGGTGTCGCAATCATCCAGAAAATTTTGGCAAGATAGAATAACAAGGGTTAGGCCGCTTTGCTTTTGACCTGTTGCTGCTCAAGCGCCTTGATGAAGGCGTCCCCATTGGCAATATTGGCGATGGCGATATGACCTGATCCGATCCCGCTGATGACAACGGTGGCATATCCCAGATAGCGGCCGATAATCGGCTCTTCCAAATAGGCATTTTCAATCTTGTCAAAGTCCATGCGCGTCCAATCGCGGCTTAAAAATCCCTGACGGCTGAGAACCTTTTTATTTGTCAGTATCAGGTAAGTCATCCAATAGGCGATAAAGGCATTATAGATGGGATAAAGCGACAGAAACAGGATAACTCCGCCAACCAAGGGATGGAAGAAAGCGGCCATTAAAAAGGCAACAAGGCAATAAATCGCCGAAGGGGCAAATACAACCCAATGGATGCGCCCTACCCCAATGATTTCCTCGTTTTCGGTCAAAAGTGACTTGATTTTGTCAATCATCTTAGAAAACTAGCAGAAAAAGACTTTACTGATAAGCGCGGACTCATTAGTTTGCACAAAGTTATTTTACCGCTGACTTTTTTCTTGGACGGAGGAATGGCAGAGCGGTTGAATGCACCGGTCTTGAAAACCGGCATGGGTGCAAGCCCATCCAGGGTTCGAATCCCTGTTCCTCCGCCATTTATTTTCATGAATATTGATATTGTTGAGGCAACACTTAGTGATCTGAATGCCCTTTCTTCTCTGGAAGAACAGGTGTTTGACCATTTGCGTTATCATACAATCTCAAAAAAACAGTACAGATACCTTCTGACTAAAGGAAAATGCCATATCTATAAGGCCGTTTCTGATGGGGAACTGGTTGGCTCCGTTGTCGTCTTTCACAGAAAGTCTTCTGCTTTTGCCCGCCTTTATTCCTTGGCGGTTGATTCTGCTTATCGCGGACAATCCATCGGACGAAAATTAGTGGAGCATGTTGCCGATATGATGCGTCAAAAAGGGTGTAAAGGGTTGCTGTGTGAAATGCGGGCCGATGACAACAGATTACTGGATTTTTATCAGAATTTGGGATTTAAAATAACAGGCAAGCTTCCGAATTATTATGCCGACGGGGCGCAGGGACTGAAGCTGAAAACGCTTTTTAATGTTTAAGGAGCTTATTTGAAGAAATATATTATCGTTACTGACAAACCCAATGTTGTCCTGCCCAAAGACGAATATGAAATTATTTCGCCGGCAAAATTTATTTCTTATAACATTGCTCCCAAGAAGACCCGCAAGTTCCGACCTAAGGTTATTAATCTTTGCAATAATTTCGATTACTTAAGTAAAGGCTACTACGTTTCGTTACTGGCCGAGGCAATGGGGTTGAGCTGCATTCCCCATATCTCCAATATTGTGACGCTGAACTGGAAGAAAAATTATGACCTGATTTTGCCGGAGATAAACACACTTTTGCAAAAGCATTTTAACGAGCCTGAAGAAGATCCGCTTTTAAGAACCTATACAACCTATTTCGGGCGTCACGAAAATCCAAAACTGGAACCGATTACAAGGCGTCTTTTTGATGTCTTTCGTTTTCCTGTTCTGACCTTCGAATTGAAATTTGTATCCGGCAAAGGTTGGGTAATTAATAAGGTTGATTCCGGCTCTGTGGCGTCGTTATCAAACGGTCGTTTGGAAAAATTTCAACAGGCGCTTGATCGGTTTACAGGCTCCGCCTGGCGTTTTTCAGGCGCAAATAAAAAGGCTGAGCGTCACTGGATTGCAATTTTGCACAATCCAGATGATCCGATGGGCCCTTCCGATAAAAAAGCCCTCAATAAATTTATTAAAATAGGTAAGCAAATGGGGCTGTGGGTCGAGCTGATTACCAAAGCCGACTTTTCCATGATCCTTGAATATGACGCCCTGTTTATTCGTGAGACGACGGCGATCAATAATCATACCTACCGCTTTGCTGCCAAAGCCGAGAGCGAGGATATTCCCTGCATCGATGATACGCAGTCGATTATCCGTTGCTGCAATAAAGTATTCTTGCATAAGCTTTTGGAGGCTAATGGCATAGAAACCCCCAAAACAACGATTATCGATAAAGTGCAAAAACCTGAAATGCTGGTCGGGCAGGAATTTCCTGCTGTCTTAAAAATTCCTGACGGGTCCTTTTCCCATGGTGTTTTTAAGGTGAAAAACGCTGAGGAATTTTGTGAGACCGCCAACAAGCTTTTAAAGAAATCCGAAATGGTGTTGTGTCAGGAATTTGTGGAATCCGAATTTGACTGGCGCATCGGTGTCCTGAATGGTCAGGCAATATACGCCTTGCGTTACTATATGGCCAAGGGGCATTGGCAAATTTACAACCACAATGCCAAGGCCAAATCGAAAAAAGAAGGTGATCATGATGCCGTAGCGTTAGAAGATGTCCCTTCTAATGTCATCGACGCCGCCGTTAAATCTTCCAATTTAATTGGTAAGGGCTTGTACGGGGTCGATCTGAAACAACGCCCGAACGGCGATGTGATCGTGATCGAGGTCAATGATAACCCCAGTATCGATAGCGGTGTCGAGGACACCCTGCTGGGTGATGAGCTCTACCGCATCATCTTGCAGCATCTCGTGACCTTGATAGAGGCGCAGGCATAATCCCCCTTCTTCCTCTTGCTGTGCTTTTTCAATCCGCTATGATTGCGGGATGAAAAAGATTTTGGTGACCGGCGGCGCCGGCTATATCGGCAGTCATACCTGTAAGCTTCTTAAACAGGAAGGATATGAACCCGTAACCTTTGACAACTTATGCAACGGGCATGAGCACGCGGTTAAATGGGGGCCCTTTATTTACGGCGATCTGCGCGATGTTGATGCTGTTGAGGCAGTTTTTAGAACGCACGAGTTTTCTGCTGTGATTCATTTTGCCAGCCTGATCGAGGTTGGCGAATCTATCAAAAATCCTGAAAAGTATTACGACAATAATGTGCTCGGCGCGATGAACCTGCTTAAAGTAATGCATGCCAATGACGTATCGCGAATTGTTTTTTCCAGCAGCTGTGCCGTCTACGGCACGCCCGATCAGGTGCCGATCGATGAAGATACAGCCATGGAACCTATCAATCCTTACGGACAGACCAAAATGATGATTGAACAGATGCTGCAAGCCGATACGCAGGCCTATGGCCTGAAATACGTTGCCTGCCGTTATTTTAACGCTTGCGGCGCTGATCCTGATCTGGAAATCGGGGAGGAGCATAATCCTGAAACCCATATTATCCCCCTCGCCTTAGCGGCGGCTGCGGGGGATCGGGCAGGTTTTAATATTTACGGCGATG
>DAOPJS010000186.1:0-3384 GCA_035399785.1 Alphaproteobacteria bacterium | reverse complement strand
GGCCCTGTCGTTATTAATATCTCCAACCGTCATCTTGATTTACGAAAACCGCTGGCTGCCATAGCGGCAAATAACGGGTATTTTTTCCGCTATAAGCTATATCAATACGAAGCGAGCAATCCCTACGATATGTCCTCGGAATGGGCCATATTAAGTAAAGATGAAAATATGATAAGACTACTGGACAAGAAAGGATGGTCTGATTTAGAAACTGACCTACGTCCGTGGACAGATGATTACAGTAATTTTTTAAGTACTTTGAAAATTTTTAATTTTAAAAACCACCCACGAGAGCAAGAAGAGTAAAACATGCCTAAACGTACCGACATCAAATCCATCCTTATTATTGGCGCAGGCCCCATCATCATCGGGCAAGCCTGTGAATTTGACTATTCGGGCACACAGGCCTGTAAAGCGCTGAAGGAGGAAGGCTACCGCGTCATTCTGGTTAACTCCAACCCCGCAACCATCATGACCGACCCGAATATGGCTGACGCCACCTACATCGAGCCGATTACCCCGAAAATAGTCGCTAAAATTCTGGAGAAAGAAAAGCCTGACGCTGTTTTACCGACAATGGGTGGACAGACGGCGCTGAACACGGCATTAGCGCTGGCCGAAGACGGCACACTGGATCGCTTGGGAATTGAACTGATCGGCGCCAACCGTGAGGCTATTGCCAAAGCCGAAGACCGCGACCTGTTTAAAAAATGCATGGATGAGATCGGCTTGGAATCTGCCAGATCCATGCTGGCCCACAATAAAGAAGAAGCCAAAGCCGCCTTGGAAGAAATCGGCCTGCCCGCCATTATCCGCCCTGCCTTCACCATGGGCGGCACAGGCGGCGGCATTGCTTATAATAAAGAGCAATATGAACAAATCACCGAGGAAGGCTTGGATGCCTCCCCCATCTCACAAATTTTGGTCGAAGAATCCCTTCTGGGCTGGAAAGAATATGAGATGGAAGTGGTGCGCGATAAAAACGACAACTGCATTATTATCTGCTCTATTGAGAATATCGATCCGATGGGCGTTCATACGGGGGATTCCATCACCGTTGCCCCTGCCCTGACATTGACCGACAAAGAATATCAAATTATGCGCAACGCCTCCTTGGCCGTATTGCGTGGAATCGGAGTGGAAACAGGCGGTTCAAACGTTCAATTCGCCGTTCATCCTGAGACGGGACGATTGATCGTCATTGAAATGAATCCGCGCGTATCACGCTCCTCTGCTCTGGCCTCCAAAGCAACAGGATTCCCGATTGCCAAAGTAGCCGCCAAGCTGGCGGTCGGCTATACACTGGATGAACTGGACAACGATATTACAAACGGTCGCACACCCGCCTCTTTCGAGCCTACGATTGATTATGTTGTGACCAAAGTGCCCCGCTTTAACTTTGAAAAATTCAAAGGCACAAACAAAAACCTGACCACGGCAATGAAATCCGTCGGTGAAGTTATGGCCATAGGCCGTTGTCTCGAAGAGTCTCTCCAAAAAGCACTCCGTTCCATGGAAGAAGGGTTGAATGGCTTCAACGAAATGAAAATCGGGGATGGCGAAACACCTCACCCCGACCAGCTTCGCGCAGCCATTTCGCAGCCGACCCCTCGCCGCTTGCTGTATGTGGCGCAGGCGATGCGTCACAGCATGGATATCGAAGAAATCTATCAAGCTTGTAAAATTGATCGCTGGTTTCTGGGACGCATTAAAAATATCATCGATGCCGAAGAACGCATTCGTGAAAACGGCCTTCCCATTGATGCCCAAGGTTGGATGGATATTAAAAAAATGGGCTTTTCCGATGCCCGCTTGGCCAAAATCGTCGGCGTGAAAGAAGACGCCGTAACAAAAGCGCGTATAAAAAACAAGGTGCATGAAGTTTTCAAACGCGTTGACACCTGCGCCGCCGAAATTCCTTCCGAAACACCATATATGTATAGCTGTTATGAAGGAAACGGCGTGACACCTGCAGAAAACGAGTGCAACCCGACGGACAAAAAGAAAGTTGTTATTCTGGGCGGCGGCCCTAACCGTATCGGCCAAGGCATTGAATTTGATTACTGCTGTGTCCACGCCTGTTACGCCCTTCAGGAAGCGGGTTACGAAACCATCATGATTAACTGTAATCCCGAAACGGTCTCGACCGATTACGACACCGCCGACCGTTTGTATTTTGAACCATTAACGGCGGAAAACGTCATTGAAATTATTCGCGCCGAAGAACAAAACGGCAGCGTTGAGGGGGTCATTGTGCAGCTTGGCGGACAAACCCCTCTGAAACTTTGTCATGACTTGCAAAAAGCGGGTATCAAAATTCTCGGCACTGATCCTGATGCGATCGACCTTGCCGAAGACCGCGAACGTTTCCAAAAACTAATCCAAAAACTCAAACTGCGCCAGCCGAATAACGCCCTTGCTTTCTCTAAGAAAGAGGCACTGGAAAAAGCAGAAGAAGTTGGCTTCCCATTAGTTATCCGTCCGTCATATGTTTTGGGCGGACAGGGTATGGAAATTGTCGGTACATTGGAAGAAGTTGAGAAATACATGTCCCGTGCGATCAATGTTTCAGGGAAGAATCCTGTGCTTCTCGATCGTTATCTAAAAGGTGCCATTGAAATAGATGTTGATGCCCTGTGTGACGGAAAAGAAGTATACATCGCAGGTATCATGGAACATGTCGAGGAAGCAGGTATTCACTCGGGTGATTCCGCTTCCGTTTTGCCGCCACATTCCCTGCCCTATAAAACAATACGTGAGCTTGAAAACCAAACGATTAAACTGGCCAAAGCATTACATGTAAAGGGGCTGATGAACGTTCAATTCGCCGTCAAGATGAACAAACAAAAAGGCGAATACGACATGTATATTCTGGAGGTCAATCCGCGTGCCTCACGAACTGTGCCGTTTGTGGCCAAAGCAACCAACGTGCCTGTCGCCAAAATTGCCGCCCGCATCATGGCAGGAGAAAAACTGGCTGACTTCCGCGATCAACTGATCGGTATGGCCTCAGACCATACGGCGGTGAAGGCGCCCGTCTTCCCATTCAACCGTTTCCCGGGCACCGATGTCATCCTAGGCCCTGAAATGAAGTCAACGGGTGAGGTCATGGGACTGGACGAAGATTTTGCTCAAGCTTTTGCCAAATCACAAATTGCCGCCGGCAATGTTTTACCAACCAGCGGACGTATTTTCCTCTCCGTTAAAGACAGCGATAAAGAAGCGCTTATTCCGATTGCGAAGGAGCTGGCTGCACTGAAATTTGATCTTGTCGCCACAGGGGGGACTTGTACAAAATTGCAAGAGGCGGGATTGAAAGTAGAGCGCATCAACAAAGTGATGGAAGGACACCCCCACGTCGTCGATGCCATTATCAACGGGGAA
>DAOPJS010000185.1:0-3387 GCA_035399785.1 Alphaproteobacteria bacterium | reverse complement strand
CGTCACCGCATCAATAATCAACGCTATGGAAGCGACGATCACGACCATCCATCCGGCAATTGGTTCAGGGTGCAAAAAACGTTGGACGGCTTCGATAATCAAATACAGACCGATCATGACCAACGCGGTCAGATTGATGAGCGCAGCAATGGTTTCCGCTCGTTTATAGCCGAAAGTTTTGTGATGATCCGCCGGCTTTCGGCCAATACGAATGGCAATTAAAGCAATAAAGATGGAGGCAGCATCACTTAAATTATGCAGAGCATCTGCAATCAAGGATAAGCTGCCCGAGAGAATACCGCCGATAATTTGCGCAATGGTCAGAAGTACGTTGATCACCACCGACCACAGCAAACGTTTTTCTCCGCCTTGCGAAACGTCGTGGTGATGGTGGTGTGACATGGTAAAGCTCTCTGTTATTTAAGCGTCAGGCTTTGTTCTCTAATAATTTCAATGACAATGAAATGGCTGCCTCGTAACTATCGACGATAAAGATATCCTTTTGGTTATCATGGATACCATCTTTTTGCAGCATTTCCATCGGTTGTGGCTGAAGTCCTGAAAAAATGACAAGGCTTCCCTGATCATGACAGGCGGCAATCAGATTTTTCATCGCCTTCAATCCTGCCACATCCATATAGGGGGATAATTTCATGCGGATAATCAAAATACGCGGCATGCTGCCCATGGACTGCAAGGTTTCAAGCATGGTTTCGGCGACACCGAAGAATATGGGACCTGTAAAACGAAATACCTCCACCCCTTCGGGCAGATCATCACGCTGATGCATGTCTTCTTTTGTATCACCGGATTGGTCGCGAATGCGGCGCCCCTGAGAATGGAAAGTGGTGGACTGGCTCATTTTATAGACAAAAAGGAGGGAGGCGAGCGTAACGCCGACACCAATCGCCACCGTTAAATCAACCAAGATGGTCAGTAAGAAAGTCAGCACCATAACCATGCGGTCGCTTTTGGACAGGCGGAATATATGGATGAAGTGTTTGGCTTCGCTCATATTCCAAGCGACGACAAACAAAATGGCGGACAGGGCGGCAAGCGGAATATAGGCCATATAATCCATCAGGAATAAGAAAAACACCAAAACAAAGAGGGCGTGAAAAATGCCCGCAAAAGGGGTGCGGCCACCCGATTTAATATTGGTGGCGGTACGGGCAATCGCCCCCGTCGCAGGAAGGCCGCCGAATAATGTCGAGGCAATATTGGCAAAGCCCTGCGCCACCAGTTCCTGATTAGGGCGGTGTTTAAATCCCGACATGCCGTCAGCGACGGTTGCGGATAAGAGCGCCTCGATCCCCGCAAGAAAAGCAATAGTGAAGGCGGAGGGAATGACCTCTGTCAGTTTTTCAAAATCCCATTGAGGAAGGGATGGCTTGGGGAAGTCCGATGATATATCGGGAAAGCGCGAGCCAATTGTATCGACTGATAAATGCAGAAAATAAGCGGCCAAGGCGCTGACCAGAACGGCAACAAGATATCCCGGTATTTTGGGCAGAAAACGTTTCAGCAAGATTATGATGAAAAGCGATGATGCGCCGATAGCAAGTGTTGTAAGGTCAGCGGTATTTATATGCGAAAAATAGCTGAGCCATTTCGGGATAAATTCGGCGGGCACAGACTCCATCTTCAAACCGAAAAAATCTTTGATTTGCGAGGTGGCGATAATCACGGCAATCCCCGCCGTAAATCCCGTAATGACAGGATAGGGAATATAGCGGATGACCTGTCCCATTTTGGCGTGGCCCGCGATAATCAAAATTATTCCCGCGAGTAATGTCGCCAGCAAGAGGCCGTCATAGCCATGTGTTGATATGACGTTGAACACAACAACGATAAAGGCACCCGTCGGCCCGCCGATTTGAACGCGTGACCCGCCAAGTAAAGAGATGATGAATCCTGCGACGACTGCCGTAATTAATCCTTTATCTGGAGACGCGCCACTGGCAATCCCGAGTGCCATTGCCAAGGGCAGGGCGACGATGGCTACCGTTAGGCCCGCTATGATGTCGGCCTTTAACAAAGAAAATGTGTAACGTTCTTTGAATATTGTCAGAATTTTAGGGGTGAAGTGGAGCGGCAGCATGGGAAATGACTTTCAAATTTGATCTATAATTATTACGTCAACACAGACGGTGTGGGCAAGTGGTAATAAAAACCGTATACTGCTAATCCTTCTTTCTAACTTGGAGCCGGAAATGATCCGATATCTTATTCTTTTTGTCTTGTTCTTTACTAACCTGATGCCGCATAGCGCAAAGGCAGGAGAGACCAAATTGTATAAAGACGGCGATGTTACCCTGGAAGGATATCTGGCAATGCCCGATCCCGATAAATTCAAAGGAGAGCGGCCAGCCATACTAATAGCCCATCAATGGAAAGGATTGGGAGAATACGAAAAACGCCGCGCCGATATGCTGGCGGATTTAGGTTTTATTGCCTTTGCCGTCGATGTTTATGGTCAAGGCATCCGTCCGAAGACAACGCAAGAGGCGCTGACCGAAGCCACTAAATATAAAAGTGATCCTGATCTTGCGCGCCGCCGCATGAGCGCCGCACTGGATTATGTTCAAACATTGCCGTTTGTCGATAAAGGTAAAATTGCCGCTATCGGTTATTGTTTCGGCGGTACTATGGTATTGGAGCTGGCGCGATCAGGCGCGAAAATAAATGGTGTCGTTAGTTTTCACGGCAATCTGGCCACAACAAAACCCGCCCAAAAAGGCGATGTCAAAGCGCCGATCCTGATCCATCATGGCGCGGTGGATCCTGTGGTAACGCAGTACGAAGTTGAAAACTTTAAAAAGGAAATGGGCGAAGCGCAGGCAGATTGGCATATGATTGTTTATGCGGATGCGGTTCATGCCTTTACCGAAAAGGAAGCGGGGGATGATCCCTCTGACGGCGCAGCCTATAATGAAAAAGCCGATAAGCGCAGCTGGGCGTATACGCTTCAGTTTTTTGACGAGATTTTCAGTTAATATCTTTTCAGTCAGGTCTCAGTTTAGCTTTGTTAAGTTGTGGGTTGATACCCCATCTTATACGGAGAAGGCTTATGAAACTTTCTGTAATTAAAGATAAATAAAGCATACATCTTATAGTTTTTTAACATCTCTTAAAACAAAGATTTGTATTATGGAATATATATAGCTCAAACTTTTCTCTAATCTTTGACAGAAAAAAACAAGATGAGAATATTGATTATAGAAGATAGCCCGACAGAGTTTGCTTTCTTATCGCGGGCACTTAAGACGGCACTAGGTGATAAGTTAGAGCTTTTGCATAAGGAAACCATGAGCAGTGCTTTAAGCTGGCTCAAAGAACAGAGCAGGGATGTTGATTTAATTTTTCTGGATTTGGGATTACCTGATA
>DAOPJS010000184.1:2166-3395 GCA_035399785.1 Alphaproteobacteria bacterium | reverse complement strand
TGTTTGGCTACTTTCTCCGCTGCGGCGTCGAATGATCCATAGGCGTCTGTGTCCTGAGCATCGGCCATCATCATGATGTCTTTACCGACACGGATGGAAATATGCGTTTTGATAAAGGCATGCCCTTCCGGCGATAATGTCACAATCGCTTCAATCGCTCGGTTAAAGTATTTCTGGTTTATGTCCTCGAGTTTATCAGTGATATGACCTCTAAGCGCATCGCCTAGATCCATTTGTTTTCCATGGATGGATAGCTGCATGGTTTTTACCTTTTTCTTTCAAAATTTAGTTGAACAGGGTATGACATGACCGGAAGGGTCACGTACCCCAAATAAGAAACATCTTTTATGATGTGCATGGTTCATTATAACCTTTTTTGGTGATAAAAGGGAAGGCTTCAAGGCGAAAAAAATGACGGCTGAAAACGGCGAAAGACAGAAAAAAATCGGTATATTCGACTCCGGTCTGGGCGGGCTGTATGTGGCCCGCGCCGTGCAGCAGGCATTGCCCGATTATGATTATGCCTATCTGGGCGATACGCTGAACGTCCCTTATGGCGGCCGCTCATTTGAGGCAATTTATAAACTCTCCGAAGCGGCGATTCGCTACCTGTTCGAACAACAAAACTGTGATCTGGCGATTATTGCCTGTAATACCGCCAGTGTCATGGCGCTGCGCAAGCTGCAGAAGGAATTTTTGGTCAATGAATACCCTGATAAGCGTATTTTGGGGGTTATTGTGCCGACCTTGGAATCCGCGACGGAGCTGGGGGCTACCCAAATCGGCCTGATTGCGACGGAATATACTGTCAGATCAAAGATTTATAACGAGGAAATTGTCAAAATCACCCCGCGGGCGACGATTTTTGCCCAGCCGACACCGCTATTGGTGCCCTTGATCGAAAATCAGGGGGAAAAATACATGGATATGGTCTTGGAAGATTATCTCGCGCCGCTGATCGAAAAGGGGCTGGACAGCCTTATTTTGGGCTGTACGCACTATATCGAGATTAAGGATAGGGTACGTACAATGACCCGCCACCGCGTACGTGTTCTGTCTCAGGATGAAATAATCCCGCCGAAATTACGTGATTACTTAAACCGTCACCCTGAGATGGAAGAGCGTCTGTCCAAAAACGGCACTTTCAGCATTTTTGCCACGGATGTGAACCCCAGCTTTATCAAAAATGTCGAAAAATTAATGGGCCCTGATATGGCGCCGCAAAAAGC
>DAOPJS010000184.1:0-2066 GCA_035399785.1 Alphaproteobacteria bacterium | reverse complement strand
GGAATTTTAAGCGACTCACGGTATTTGGCGACCGTACGGCGGGCGATATCAATCCCCTCGCTTTTCAAAATATCGACGATCTTGTCATCGGAAAGAATTTTCTTCGGATCTTCTTCATCGATTAAATTCTGGATGCGCGCACGAATACTTTCGGCGGAATAGGATGTGCCGTCTTCGCTGACCAATGCGGTAGAGAAAAAATATTTCAGCTCGAAAATGCCACGCGGCGTGCCGATATATTTATTGTTGGTCACACGGCTGACCGTGCTTTCATGCATATCAATTTCTTCGGCAATATCTTTCAGGGTCAGCGGTTTTAAAAATTCAATTCCGTAATTAAAAAACGCGTCTTGTTGTTCGACAATTTCGGAGGCGACTTTTAAAATTGTCTGTGCCCGTTGATCAAGCGAGCGCACAAGCCAGTTCGCCGAAGATAATTTATTGCTTAAATATTCCTTATCTTTTTTTTGTGTCGCGGTTTTGGCGACTTCTTTATAATATTCATTATTCACCAAAACTTTCGGTAAGGTATCGTTGTTGAGTTCGACGCGCCATCCCCCGCCCAGATTTTTCGGCAGGCGTTTCATCAAAACATCGGGTATCGCCGTTTGTACGACAATATGGTCGAAATCCGCGGCAGGTTTGGGGTTTAAGCTTCTGATATCCTCAATCATATCCTGCAGATAGGTATCATTAACGCCGCAAAGCTCTGCCAGTTTTTTGTGATTGTGATCGGCCAGCAGCTTTAAATTCTCCAGCAGAATTTTTGTTGGCGCATCCAATTTTCCTTGCTCCTCCAGTTGCAGGGCAAGACATTCTTCCAGATTGGCTGCAAAAATTCCCGTCGGATCAAATTGTTTCATTACGCTCAAAAGGCGTTCGATCCGCTCTAAGGAACAACCGAATTGCTCCGCCAAATCATTTGGTGCAACGCGTAAATATCCCGCTTCATCCAGTTGATCAATTAACAGCGCGGCAATCATTTGATCGCGCGGATCATCAAAACTGACATGAAGTTGCTCGACCAAATGATCACGCAAAGTCTCCGGTTTTGAAATCGAATTTTCAAAGGCGTTGTCCAATTTATCAAAACTGGAACTGCCGCCCGACCCGATATCCGCCATGGCCGATCCCGCGTCAAAATCTTCAGGGGCGCGTTCGGCTTTTTCCTCTCCGCTACTGCTTGATTCATTGCTGTCGGACGGGTCTGCTTCCTTTTTTTCCAGCAGCGGGTTTTGGGCGATTTCTTCCTCAATGAATTCCGCAATCTCGATATTGTTGAGCTGCAACAGCTTGATCGCCTGCTGTAATTGCGGCGTCATCACTAGGTTTTGGGATTGTCTGAGGTCGAGCCTCTGGGAAAAATCACTCATGCTTGGATTCTACCATGACGGTAGAAATATTAAAGCATGAAGCTGTCACCCAGATAGACTTTTCGGACATCTTCATGGTTGATGATTTCATCGGGTGTTCCTTCCATCAACACCCGTCCGTCATGCAGGATGTACGCACGGTCAACAATGTCCAGACAGTCGCGAACATTGTGATCGGTAATCAAAACACCGATGCCCTTGGTCTTGAGATATTTAATAAGCGTACGGATATCACCCACGGCAATCGGGTCAATTCCGGCCAGTGGCTCGTCCAGCAGCATGAATTGTGGGCGGCTGGCCAGTGCGCGGGCAATTTCAACGCGTCGGCGTTCCCCGCCTGACAGGGCCATGGAAGGTGTACGTCTTAAATGCCCGACCGAAAATTCGGCCAGCAATTCTTCCAGCAGTTTTTCCTGTTTGTCGTGGGACAGGTTTTGTGCCTGCAACACGGCGCGGATATTGTCCTCAACATTCAGGCCGCGGAAAATCGATGCTTCCTGCGGCAAATAGCCAATGCCCAAACGGGCACGGCGGTACATCGGCAAATCGGTGATATTCTGCCCGTCCAGACTGATAATCCCGCTATTCGGGGCAATCAAACCCGTCATGATATAAAAAGATGTCGTTTTCCCTGCGCCGTTAGGGCCCAGCAAGGCAACGGCTTCTCCGCGCTGTACGTTCAGGCTGACATCA
>DAOPJS010000183.1:0-3399 GCA_035399785.1 Alphaproteobacteria bacterium | reverse complement strand
GACATTCATCAGGAATGTCAGGCGCTCATTAATTTCTTTAAGAATCTTTTCGGCGATTTGAAACCGTTGCTTATTCAGTTTTTTGCCGATGGCTTTAAACCACTCATCAGCTTCCTCTATCGAGAGCTGGGAGATTTCAGAAATATGTTTCTTGTCTATTTTGACAGCCAGCGCTTCGGGCTTCAGGCGGTGGCCTTCGCAAACATCGCAAGGGGTGCTGGTTTGATAACGGGTTAAATCTTCGCGGACGCTGTTGCTGTCTGTTTCGATCAGGCGCCGCGCAAGAGAAGGGATAACCCCTTCAAAAGGTTTTTTGCTTTTCCACGTGCTATCGGTTTTACTCTGATAGGTAATGGGAATAATCGTGTTGCCCGAGCCATAAAGAATAATATCTTTATGCTCCTGTTTCATTTTTTTCCAAGGAACATTGGTTTTGAATTTGTAATGTTTGGCCACAGCTTCCATCGCTTGCATATAAAAAGGCGCGAAACTTTTTGACCATGGTTCGACCGCGCCTTCGGCGATGGATTTACTGTCGTCAGGCACGACAAGGTCGGGATCAATCGCCATCTTATTTCCCAAACCGTCGCAGGCCGGACACGCGCCGTGAGGAGAGTTAAAGGAAAACAGGCGTGGTTCAATTTCGGGAATGGTAAAGCCCGATACAGGACAGGCGAATTTTTCGGAAAAAATTTGCTGCTTGCCTGAGGTGGCATCTTCGGCAATACAAAGACCATCGGCAAGCTTCAACGCTGTTTCAACAGAATCGGCCAAGCGGGTGGCAATGTCATCACGCACGACCAAACGGTCAACAACCACTTCGATGTCGTGCTTCAATTTTTTGTTGAGGGTAGGAACTTCTTCAATTTCGTAAAGTTCACCGTCGACTTTGACGCGTTGAAAACCCTTTGCCTGAAGTTCTTTGAATTCCTTTTTATATTCCCCTTTTCGGCCGCGCACGATGGGGGCGAGGAGATAAAGTTTTGTGCCGTCGCCCATTGCCATAATCTGATCGACAATCTGGCTGACGGTCTGGCTTTCAATCGGCTTGCCCGTGGCAGGGGAGTAAGGGATACCTACGCGAGCCCAAAGTAGGCGCATATAGTCATGAATTTCCGTGACTGTTCCCACGGTTGAGCGCGGGTTTTTTGAAGTTGTTTTTTGCTCGATAGAAATAGCAGGGGACAGTCCCTCGATGCTATCAACATCGGGTTTTTGCATCATTTCCAGAAACTGGCGGGCGTAGGCAGACAGGCTCTCGACATAGCGCCGCTGGCCTTCGGCATAGATGGTATCAAAGGCCAAAGAGGATTTACCAGAACCAGACAACCCTGTGACAACAATCAGCTTGTCACGCGGCATATCAATATCGATGTTCTTTAAATTATGTTCGCGCGCCCCGCGCACGGAAATTTCCTTAAGCATGGCGCATTTATAGCGTGAACGAAGCGGAAACGAAACAAATTTATTTTTTATATTTTATGTAACGAAATTGATATTTTTCCTGAAGGACGTGGTATAAAATCAGCATATCCAACCCCACAACCAAGGAGACTATCATGTATAAATTATTCTCTATTCCCGGATCATGTTCTATGGCCGTCCACGTTATTTTAAACGAAGTGGGACAAAAGGTGGAGTTATTACCCGCCCGCGATGCCAAGGGTGAAAAGACCCCTGAATTAATGAAGGCTAATCCGCGCGGTCAGGTGCCGACTTTGATGGTGGATAATAAAATCATGACCGAAGGCGGCGCGATTATCAGTTATTTGTGTGATAAATATGAAAGCGATCTGTTGCCCAAATCAGGATGGGAGCGTGCGCAGGCGCTTCAATGGTTAATGATCTGTAATGCCTCTTTGCATCCGTCTTACAGCCGTACCAACTGGTTGAAGCGTAACGGCGGAACCGAGGAGCAGATTAAGGCGTCCCGCGCCGGCGCGCAGGCAATCTGGGATCAGGTCGAGGAATGCCTGAACGAAAAAGGACCGTATTTATGCGGATCAAAACCAACGGCGGCGGATATCCTTTTGGCCGTCATCGGCAACTGGGCGGATAAAGGTGTTTATACTTATGGTCCGAAAACCAAGGAATTATTCAAGAATATCAGTGCCCGCCCTGCCTATCAGCAGGCATTGGCAGAAGAGCAGGTTGAATATAAAGCAGCCGCTTAATTCCGTATCGTAATATGAAAAAATGCGCCGCAATTTGTCGGCGCGTTTTTTTTATGGGTGAATATTGTGAACAAGGAAAATCAAAGGCTTTGCAAACGCTTCTCAAGATGTATAGTAGCCCTTACTTCATTATATAACGTAGCACGGAAGAGGAAAGCATGGTCGGTAGTGTAAATAAGGTAATTTTAGTCGGTAATCTGGGGAATGACCCCGATGTCAGAACAATGCAAAGCGGAGACAAGATTGTGAACCTGTCTGTCGCCACTTCCGAAAGCTGGAAAGACAAAGCAACAGGTGAGCGAAAAGAAAATACGCAGTGGCACCGCGTTGTTATTTTTAACCAAGGTCTTGTGAATGTCTGTGAAAACTACCTGAAAAAAGGGGCCAAGGTTTATATCGAGGGACAATTGGAAACCCGCAGTTATGAACAGGACGGGCAGAAAAAATATACGACGGAAGTTGTTTTGCGTCCTTATCGCGGTGAGTTGACGATGCTTGATTCCCGTAATTCAGGTGGCAGCGATTACGGCGCCCCGTCATCCGGCGGATATGGCCAACAGCCTGCTAATCAGCCTGCTCCCATGGATGAACTTGAAGATGAAATCCCATTCTAGGTATAATGAAGGCATGATCCGTTTTTTATCGCTTTTTGTTGTTTTGCTGGTTTTCTCTCCCGCTGTTATGGCGCAAGAGGATGCGGATGTGGTTCTGGGCGAGCAACAACTGGCGGCGGATGTAGAGGCAGATATGGATGCCATTGAGGAAGATGCCGATAAACCTATACAACCTTTGAAAGATGATGATTACCAAGAGCGTTTGAAACTCTCCCGCAAGATGCATGAAATCTGGCCGATGCGGCCAAAAGTTGAAAATGTTTTGGATAATGTTGCCGAGCAGATCGAACCACAAAACAGACTAAGATTTAAAACGGCGATGCGCAAATCAATCAAGTTTGATGCGCTGGAGCAGGCCTCGATTGACGCCATGGCCGATATCTATACGGTTAAGGAATTAGAGGCCATGATTGCCTTTTACGGTTCCAAAGAGGGGCGTTCTGTCTCCTATAAAACCGATGATTACGAGCGGGCGATTGAACCGACCCTGACCAAGATGATCGACAAGGCGCTTTTGGACGTCAAACTCGGCTCCCAGTAACGGTTTTGGCTATTTTCAGGTAATGGGAAAATTGTGGGCAAAAGCCCCATATTTTCTTGGCATTTCCTTG
>DAOPJS010000182.1:0-3419 GCA_035399785.1 Alphaproteobacteria bacterium | reverse complement strand
GTTCCGTCCAAAATGCCGTAAACTTCCCATCCCTTATGCACCGCGCTATGGACAACTGCCCGAATGACCGCGTTAAGGCCGGCGCAATCGCCGCCGCTTGTCAGAATGCCGATTTTCTTGCTCATGAGTGATTTTACCCTTTTTAATGACCGCTAAAAATGCGTTGACCCCTAGAGTTTTAACGCATAAGTCCCTCTAAACCAAAAGAAAAAACCTTTTCGTGATCAGTTTTTCTACCCATCGTTAGAAATTTCTGATAAACTCTTAGAATCTAATAACTTAAAAGATAGTCCTGATTATTTAATGGAAGACATTCTGGAACTGCAAGAGAAGCTGGCGGAATTGGAGCGCGAGCACAGGGATCTCGACGAGATCATTGACCGCTTGCGCGAAAAACCGCCGATTGATTTTCTTCAGATGAAGCGCCTTCAAAAAAAGAAGCTGTTCCTGAAAGATCAGATCCAGAAACTGAAAAGCGATATCATTCCTGACATTATCGCGTAAAGATTTTATCAATTTCTGCAAAATTTGTGATGATGTCTTCGTAGGGGCGGGACAGGGTTTTTTGGATATGGCTGTCAGGCCTGTGCGCGGAGACCCCTAAAAAATTATAAAGCCCATCGATCGTTTTATCCTGATGATGAACCAGATCATCGTAATCAAGGGGCATAACCTGAACCGGTAGCTTTTTGATGATAAAATCCAATATGTCAGACAGCGCCTTTTGTCTTTTATATAGGGTCATGACCCTTTTTTGGTTAAGGGTAATTTTTTCTTTTAAATCAGATTGTTCTGATAGTTTGTGAAAGTGATCTCTGTGCTCTGCGACGGCGTATGAAATCACCCTGTCGCGGATATTTCGGGTTAAATAAACTAAGCGGATATCATGCTTTTTACAGTAAAAAATAATCTCCGGATAACGTAAAAGCGGATAGGCCATAAGCTTAAACCCGATGGCTTTTTTATCGCCGCTGAAAACCTGATCCAGATAGCTTCGTGTCACTTTGGGGCGTCTTAACGGTGATTTCTTGCGGTAGAGAAAGAATTTCTCGGGATCATGGCGGCGCAGTTCCTTGTATTTTTCGGGAACGTCGTGATCCAGAAAAAGCTCCCCGTACATGGCGATATCGGGATGATCATCCAGCAATGTTCCCAGCCATGTGGAACCTGAGCGCGGCATTGTCAGTAGGATAAAACGGGTCATTTCTTGTGATAACTTTGTCCGGAGCGGTTTAAGGGGTGTATATTAACTGTGTTTTACAATAATGATTTATTCCTAATGTGTTTTCAATCTGCCATAGTAAACCAAATGACATCACGATTATATCAGACCTTCCTTGCTTTTTGTATTGTAATTGCGGCGGCGGCAATGCCGTTCGGCAAGGCGTCTGCGCAGCTTAATCCACCCGATAATATTGCGGACACTTTGGGCGTCGAGAATTTGTTGCTGGTAAAGGCAGGAATTACGCAGGCGCTCGAGGTCGGCCGCGTCGGCAAATTGACATTCCATGACGGGCCGGGGATGAAGGCGTTTTACGAGGCGCGCGGTTATGAATCGGCATGGCTGCAAAGCTCTTTCCTGCGCCAGCAAAAAGCTGAAGCCTTGGTTGAAGCATTCGAAAATTCGTGGAAGCACGGATTAAATCCTGCCAGTTATCATGTTGAAGAAATCAAACGCCTGATGAGCGAAACCCAAGGGGCGGAGCGTTTTGAGCTGGATCTGGTACTTAGTGATGCGCTGGTACGCTATGGCCGCGACCTGACGGGCATGCGGGTTAATCCGAAGGCAATTGGCCAGCGTTCAAAATACTGGCGTGAGCCGTTGCGCGGCATTGACATCCTCGACCATGTGGCCAATGCATCGGATGCCCGTTCGGCGTTGGCAGGTTTGGCGCCCCAAGGCAATCTTTACAAAAAACTGCAACGTGAATTGATCTCGCTCTATAACACACCTGCCGAGGATCCTGACACGCAGATTATCCGCCTTACAGGGCTTTTGCGTCCCGGCAACAGTCATAAGGCCATCTTGAAAATACGCCAGCGCATGGGCTTTGATCCTGCCAAAGCGCCGCAGGGGGCGTATTATTATGATGATGAATTGGCGCAGGCGGTTATGTCCTTTCAAAAGGCACACGGCCTGACGCCTGATGCGATTATCGGCGCGCATACGATCAAGCTGATGAATATGACACGCGATGATCGTATCAATCAGGTCTTGGTCAATCTGGAGCGTCTGCGCTGGATGGAGCCGAACAAACCAGATCGCTATATCATGGTCAATGTGCCCGCCGCGATTTTATGGGCGGTGGAAGACGGGCGGGTAAAAATTGAAATGCCCGTCGTTGTCGGCCGCGAAGAACGCCCGACCAATATTTTTACAACCGAAATTACCGGCGTGCGTTTTAATCCGACATGGACCGTGCCGCCGACAATCAAGCGCGATGATTACCTGCCGAAATTGCGAGAAGACCCATATTACCTTTCCGACCGCGGTATTGAATTAATGGATGGTAACATGACGGTTGATCCGGGCTTGGTTGACTGGAATGAAAAAACATGGAGCGAAGTAAACCAGATGCGGATGGTGCAGGGCTCCGGCGCGAATAACCCGCTCGGGTTGGTGCGCGTGATTATGAATAATCCATTCAATATATATTTGCATGACACACCGACAAAATCTTATTTCAAAAGATCCAATCGCGCGCTGAGTTCCGGATGTATTCGATTACAGGATGCACAAAAAGTCGCGGACTTTATATTGTCGCATAACGATAATTGGTCACAGGAAAGAAAAGAACAAATTTTAGCTAAAGGCAAACAAGTTGAGGTTGCCGCGCAGGATCCGCTGCCCGTTTACATCCTGTATCAAACGGTTTGGCTGGGGGATCGCGAACAAATTGTTTACGGCCCCGATCTCTACGGTGAGGACCGTAAGTTGCTGAAAGCATTGACAGATATAGGCGGCGTGGTGTTCCCTGCCGATGATAAGAGTATCAAAACGGCGCAGATAAATGACATTTCTCCTGCCGCGGGTGTTGATTTGTTATCTGATAATTAGTAGACTCAGGGTTCTTAAGTAAAAAAGTTCCATTTTACTTATTCCATTAATTAGATAGTAATTTTCATCGGATAGAATTGAAGTAATAAGAAAAATAAAAAAATAACTCAGATCAAATCAGACGAAAATTTTTAGGGGTACTAAATCGTGTTAGACAAAACGCTTACAAGTCACGAGCTGTGCAAACCTGCTGGCGAATTAGAAACAGAACAAAATAAAACGATGGATCGCCGATCCTTTCTGGGGTTGGGCGGTGCAACGCTCGGCGCTTTGATGATCCCTGCATTGATCACACCGGCCGAAGCATCGAATTTTAAAAGCGGTGTTATCGGGCAGGGCGCACGTCGCTTGGCCTTCCGTA
>DAOPJS010000181.1:0-3433 GCA_035399785.1 Alphaproteobacteria bacterium | reverse complement strand
GGCCGATAAAGGGTGGATGTTCGGGATATTTCTGGCTCTGTTGGTGGGGGCCGTTATTATTGGCGGATTAAAATCGATTGCGAAAGTTGCCTCGAAAATTGTGCCGTTTATGGGTGGGTTATATTTATTGGCGGGGTTTGTGGTTATCGCCATGAATTATCAGAATATTCCCAGCGGTTTCGTGACGATTTTTAAGATGGCACTTTCACCTGAAGCGGGCTTCGGGGCGGTTTTAGGCTCCCTCTTAATCGGGGTGCAGCGCGCTGCCTTTTCCAATGAAGCGGGGGTCGGATCGGCGGCTATTGTTCATTCGACAGCCAAAACCAACGATCCTGTATCGCAAGGGTTTGTCGGGATGCTGGGGCCGTTTATTGATACCATTGTCATTTGTATGGTTACGGCGTTGGTGATTGTCATGACAGGTGCCTATGAGGGCGGCGTAGGGATGGAAGGGGTCAGCCTGACCTCCCGCGCCTTTGAAAGCGCCATACCGTGGTTTCCTTATGTTCTGACATTGACTGTCTTCCTGTTTGCCTATTCCACCATGATTGCCTGGTTTTATTACGGCCAAACATGTCTGACCTATATGACAGGGGAAAAGCCAATGGTTGAAATGGCTTATAAAATTATCTTCTGTTTATTTGTTATCGTCGGGGCGTCATCAGCTCTGGGTAATATCATTAAATTTTCGGACTCAATGATTTTTGCAATGGCGATCCCCAATGTGATCGGTCTTTATCTGCTGGCACCGGAATTAAGAAAAGACTTGAAGAAATACTTGCAAAAGATTGATAAAAAATAATTATTTGTCTTTTTGAATTTTCTTGAAATAATATAACAAAATAAAAAATCGCTTTTGTGTGTTTTTTCTATCCACAGGGGTGATTCATATCATCCCGTTGCATTTGCTGGGTTTTTAAAACGCCCTGTGAATTTGTGGAAAAACTTTTTTATCACCGCTTGCAGGTAAGCATTGAACCTGTCTTGATAAGCCCTTCACAAATATATCTTTAACGACTTAATCGGGGCTATTTCCATGAGCGAATTTCACGCACGCAAAAAATCTTCTATTCCTGTCGATCCGGGCGCGGCGTCCAAAAAACTGGATGAAACCATGGAAAAACTTTCCGCTATTCGCGCAGAAAGAAGAGAGATTACAGGCGAAATCAACTTCCCGTCTATCAGTGCAAGAAAGCCTGAACCGGCAGCACCGCAAAAACCGGCCAACACCGAAAAAGATTTCGGCATTCCGAAAGGCGGCCTGATTTCTTCATTGCGGGTTACTTCCGTTTTGAAGGATGAGGGGAAAAAGGATGAGCCGACCAAAACCGTTATTGCGGCAAAACCCGAGGAAAAACCTGCTGTTAAGGACGAGATGAAGACTGAAGCGCCAAAGGCCTCTTTCATAAGCGAGAAGGCATTTGCCCCTAAAGCCGAAGAGAAAGCAGCGGAAAAGCCTGCGGACAAGGTGGTTGATAAGCCTGTTGAAAAAGCTGTGGAAGCAAAGTCTTTTGACAGTAAAGCCGATGCGTTGCCTGAAAATGTTATGAGCATAAGTGCAAAACGCAGCAACGAAATGTTCGACGGTGATGCGGATAATGAGCCTGTCTTGATGCTGAGCCCGAATAACGCGGTGCCGATGGCGCGTGGCAGAAAATATAAGTTTACGACATTCCTTGGCGCGATGGCGACAATTGGCTGGTTGGGCCTTTCCGCCGTTTATGTTCAGAACAATATGGGATGGGGAGAGCTGTTCTCCCAACAGCCGCATATCCTTGGCGGGTTTATGGCCGGTATTTTAGCGCCTGTCGCCATGCTATGGATGATTATGGCGCATATTCAGCGCGGCGCCGATATTCACATGTATGCCGATGCCCTGCGCGCCGAGCTTCAGGCAATGATTTTCCCGTCCGAAGAACGATCCCAGATTATTCATAAGGACATCGAGGCTTTGGTGAGCCAAGCCGCTGAATTATCTGCATCTTCCAAAACCGTCCTCAGCTCTATCCACAGAGCGCGTATCGGTTTGAGAAACGAGATTCGCGACTTTTCCGGTATTTCCAAGAAAACCGAATTTCATATTGATCGTCTGGCCGATTCACTGGCCGAGCGTTCAGCCAAATTGATCCAGCTGACGGACGAGATTGAAAAACGCACGACGAGCCTTGATGCCAAGACAATTTCCGGCGCCAAAGCGTGGGATGATGCAGCGACATCCATCTTATCGCGTGCTTCCGATATCGAAATGGCGATGCGGAAAGGGGCACAGCAAATTGTTGAAGCTGCCAACGAAGCCGAAGCAACAACAGGTACGATCAATACCAAGCTGTCTGAAAGCTTTGATGTTCTGAAATCCAGTGTTGATTCCGTGAAGGCCATGACAGGCAGTACGGTCAAGGCGATTATGGAAGCCAGCAAAACGATTGAAGACAACCGTGACAGCCTGAGCGGCGGGGCGAAAATGCTGTCCGATAAAGCGGCGGAAATTACCGATACGCTGAACGGCAGTGTGTCCGCCATTCAGGATTCTGTCGAGCAGATGGTCGGTAAAACAAGCGGCATTGAAGAGCGTTTGAACCTGCGTGTTGACTCCCTGAAGGGTGTCTTAAAGGACATGGATGGTAAAATTACCTCTATTGAAGCAATTGGCGCCGAAGCCTCCAACAAGCTTTCCGAGGCAATGGTGTCTGCGGTATCCGGCGCGGATAATATTGGCGCGGCCGTACGCCGTGCGATTGAATCCCTCAGCAAGGCAACACAAGAGGCCAAATCACAAGCCGATCTTATTGTTGATGAGACAGCCGAGAAAATTACCGGTCTGCATAAAACAGGCGAAACCACAGCGCAAAATATTCAGACAATTTTGAAACTGGTGGATGGCAGCCGCGAGAAGATGGAAGAATCTTCGCAAATGGTGGATGCGCAGGTACAAAAACTTTCTGCTGCCGTGGACATGCAGTCCAAGGAAATTGCCAAGGCGCAGGAAAGCCTGAACGAGCGTGTCGAAGCCATTCAACACTTAATGAACGAGCCGATTGAGGCGATGAGCCGCGCCGTTGATAATGCCGGCGAAAAACACGCCAAGATTGAAGAAACATTGGCCAAACGTATCAGTGAGCTCAATCTGGCCTCAGACAAAGCTCTGGAAAATGCAGGAAGCATTCGTGAAAGCCTGCGTACACAGGCACAGGAAATTTCGACCCTTGTCGGTCAGATTGCCGGTCACTCACGCTCCGTTCACAGCATGATGAACAGTCAGAAAGAAAATCTGGCGCAGAATGTTGGCGAAGTGCTCAACAAAATCGAAACCGTCAGTCTGGCGCTGCAAACACAGTCAGACAAATTGGGTGATATCGCGCAATCGGCCGAGCAAAACATCAACCAGTTAAGTGAAGGTATTTCCGGCAAGTGCGGCAATGTAGCCGAGGACACA
>DAOPJS010000180.1:0-3448 GCA_035399785.1 Alphaproteobacteria bacterium | reverse complement strand
AAGCAATTACGCCGTTATAAAAAGCGTTTACGTGATCACCATGAACGTCTGGAAGAAGATGCCTTTACCAAGGCGCAGCATTCCGTCTTTGATGCCAAAAGTATCGAGATAGAGGAAGATAATGACAACCATGAACCTGTCGTTGTCGCCGACATGATTACCAATATCCAGACCATGAGTGTTTCCGAAGCGGTAATGCGTTTGGATCTTTCCGGTGAAAACGCGATGTTGTTCCGCAATGCACAGCATGGTGGTTTAAACATGGTTTACAGACGTACTGACGGCAATGTCGGTTGGGTTGATCCGGAAGGAAATGAAGCCACCCAAATGCCGAAAAAGGCACGCGCCTGAAATCCTATAAAGGAATAAATTTCCTTTATTTATGATTTATTAACTTATTGCGTATAAAAACCTCTGCACTGCCGGAGGTTTTTTATTTTTTAGTGCGTAAAGGCAATAAAAACACTTGTCCTTTTTGCAGGGCAGGTATATCTAAAGGACAAATATTCAATGGCCATGAAGGGGAAACAATGACCAACGATATTCACGAGTTGCACTTTGATTCAATTGTGATGAATCTGAAGGCAACAAATTCAAAAGAAGTCTTGAAAAAAATTTCCGAGCATACTTCGCGCCTGATAGGAACACCGAAAAATGTTCTGTTTGCGGACTTATATAAACAAGAGCAAGAAAGCAGTTCGGGTATTGGCGGCGGCGTTGCTATCGCCCATAAACGCCTGCCGAGGTTAACAAAACCGTTTATCGTTTTTGCCAAGTTAGACAAGGCAGTTGAATTCTATGCGGTCGACAGCGACCCGGTTGATCTGGTTTGTTTGGTGCTTTCACCCGAGTTTGAAGGACCGAAACATTTAAGCCGCCTGTCAAAAGTATCACGGCATTTCGGCGATCAAAATTTCTGTACAAATTTGCGCGCCGCACAAGATGATGATGATGTGCGTATGGTTTTAAAAGAATTAAACAGCCGAAGAATGGCCGCATAATTTTATTGATCAGAAAAAACAAAAGCCGGTCTTTGAACCGGCTTTTTTATTCCATTAAAAAACTTTATTCTAATGAACCGTCACGGGAAAAAGATCATTTACCCGAATGGCCGCAACGGCCGTATCATATGAATCCATCACGGAAATTTGTGACCCGTCGGCAGCGTGAATTGAATAAATATCAGACAAATCACCGCCCGTATTGATCCGCTTAATATAGGCCACCTGATGCAGGCCGACATCCAGAAAATCCTGAATGCTCAGCTCTTTCAAAAGAGTCAAAGTTTCTTGTTCGTCAAAAGAATTTTTGTCCATGATATCGCCCTCTTACTGCCAGTATACCTGAAAACTAGTGAACAGGGTCTTAAAATCCCGAAATAATTCGGAAAAATGTTGAAAAGACCCTGTTTTCGACCGTGTTAATCAGGATTTTTTGTTATCGCCGGTCTCAACATCAATGGCTTGCGCCGTCGATGTCTGGCCGTTTGTTAAAGCGGGTTTGCCTGAAATTTCAATTTTGCGTGCAGATGATTCCGGCTCTTGCCGCTCCATATCGATGTGCAAAAGACCGTTATCGATGGAGGCGCCCAATACCTCGATCCCGTCGGCCAGGACGAAACTGCGTTGGAACTGACGGGCGGCGATGCCGCGGTGCAGATAAACGCGTCCGTCTTCTTCGCTTTGACGTCCGCGAATGGTCAGCTGATTTTTTTCAACCTCAACCTCCAGATCGTTCATGGTAAAACCGGCCACCGCCAAAGTAATACGCAAACCGTTTTCATGGGTTTGTTCTATATTATAAGGGGGGTAGCCATCAGAAGCGCTTTTGCGCAGGCGATTGATTGTCTCTTCGAAATGATCAAAGCCCAAAAACATCGGGCTATCGAATAGGGATAGTCTTGTTGTCATGCGATCTCCTTAAGTTAAGCAAAATCTATGTCTTATAAAGCCCGCACCATGCAGCGCCTTATATCCCCATTTTATAAAATCGGGAGAGAATTTTCAAGATTTTCAGAGAAAAACCGGGCTTAGGCCGGTTTTTTAACGAATTTACGCCCGCAATAATGGCAACTGGCTTCCAAACGCCCGTCAAAGCTGTACCAGACTTGCGGGTGCCCCAGCGGACCACCGCCGCCATCGCAAACCACCTCATCGGCATCAGGGGCGACTTTGATTATTTCGGGTGCTTTTCTCTCAGCAGTTTTTGTCATGACAGGCCGTTATATTTACTATTTCTTAGCGGTTTTCAGTGATAAATTATCAATGGAATTACTGCCTTAAACTGGCACGAAGCTTACTCAAAGACAAGAAGGAAAAAACACCTCTATCATGCCGCTGCCGACGCTCCATCTGGTTGACAATACCTCCCTGAAAGGGCGGGAGGATAAGTACGAGATCGTCGAAGTTGATCTGGAGGCGGTTTTGGAAAGCTGGAAAATATCTCTTTTCAGTTTTGAATGGCTGACCCCCGACGGGGCGATCCGCAGCCCTGAAAAACTCCCTGAAACAGAGCGCGAAAAATACCACGCAGTGTTAAGAGCGTATGAAGCAGGTGAGCCTTTGGAGCGCCCTGTTTTAGGCATCGGTATCATGGATAATGTTGAAATCGGCTCCCGCCGTGATGTGCTGCTGTCACTGATGACGACGGGGCTGGAACGGCTCAGCGTTCATATTCCCAAATCCAACGCGAAAGACTTCGCCCCCTTTATGTGATAGAATCAAATTCATGAAAATCAAAAGCGTCTGTAACCCTCAAAGCGGCTCCGCCTTTTTATATATTATCATCGCGATTGCCTTGCTGGCGGCTTTGTCAGTCGCGGTATCGCGCGGAAACCGCGGCAGTACATCAACCATGAGCGACCAACAAGCCAAGCTGGCCGCCCAGGAAATTATCGATTACGGCAATACTGTTGCGGCGGCGGTACAGAAATTGAGATTAAGAGGATGCACAGATACACAGATAAGTTTTGAAAACAGTGCAATAGCAGGCCATGTAAATCCTAATGCTCCTGCTGATGAATCTTGCCATATTTTAAGCCCTAGCGGTGGCAATATAGGAATACATGAATTCGATCAATCATATTTTGCAAGACTGGGGGATGATCCCGGTTTTGATGCATGGCCTTATCTGGATGGCGCCAATACTTTTCCTTCTGTTGGTGAAGATTTTAAGTCAGATCTTAGTGTCATTTTTGTTGGTCTGAAGCCAGATATTTGTGAAAATATAAATAAGATATTAGGCATCCCTGATCCTATTCCTACGGATACTAACGGCATGAACGCAGGGGGGCCTGGTTTTAACGGCGATTTCAAGGGAACATATGCGGATCCAGCTTCCTTATCAGTAGGGGATGCGGGAACTTCATCAACTGCTTTGGTTGGTAAAACATCAGCATGCGTTCACGAAACAACGGGTTGTCTCGGTTCTTGCTATAATTATTATAACG
>DAOPJS010000179.1:0-3455 GCA_035399785.1 Alphaproteobacteria bacterium | reverse complement strand
TAACACGTCTTCGCCCCTATACCGACAACACGCCAAAGCCATTGGTGCCTGTTAACGGCATGCCGATTCTGGATTACACCATGGCAAAATTGCGACAATCCGGGATTGGGCATGTCACCATCAATTTAAATTATTTAGGGGACAGGATAGAAAATTATTTTAAAGACTGTAAAGATCCAAAGATTACTTTTTCTAAGGAAACCGAGCTTTTGGACACAGGCGGCGGGGTTAAATATGCCCTGCATACAATGGAGAATAAACCCTTCTTTCTGATCAACGGTGATGCTTTATGGACGGATGGGGATGCCCCCGCTCTTGATCGACTGGCAGATTACTGGAACCCTGACATCATGGATATTTTGCTGTTACTGCAACCTGTCGAAAATATGACGCTCACCCACGGGGTTGGTGATTATGACCTGAATAAGGACGGAAAAGCCGTGCGTACACCTCATAAAACAGGCGCGTACATGTTTGGCGGCATCCGCATCGTCAAGCCCGAAGTTTTTGAGGGCACAGCCGATGGCGCCTTTTCCTTCCTTGATTTGATGGATAAGGCGCAAGCAAGCGGCCGCCTGTATGGCCTGATCCATGACGGGGAATGGCACCATATAAGCACTCCTGAAGAGCTGGAGCGTGTGAATACGGCAATGAACGGACAAGGGACAGCAAAAACGGCATGAATAACCCCCTTTCAAAAGTGCCGTCACTTTATAACATTCCTGCGGGGGTGTCTTTTGCCGATACACTGGCGAAGGGGTTATTGGACGAGGTCAAGGATCAACGCGAAAAACTGGCCGGCTATCTTATTTTACTGCCCACGCGCCGTGCCTGCCGTACGCTTCGCGAGGCATTTTTAAGACAAACAGACGGCGCGCCGCTGTTACTGCCACGCCTTCAAACTTTCGGCGATGTCGATTCGGAGGAATTATTTATTTCCGGGCAGGGTGAACATGATCTGGATATGCCGCCTGCCATGTCTTCACTCAAACGTCAAATTCTGCTGGCACAGGCAATCGGCCGCATCCCGAAATTTTCCAAAGGGGCGGAACAGGATATGGCACTGGCCAAGGCTCTGGGGAGCTTGATGGATCAAATCCATACCGAAAACTTAAGCCTGAGCGATCTACCCCATATTGTTGATCGTGAAACCTTCGCCGAGCACTGGCAGGTGACCGTTACCTTTCTTGAAATCCTCAGCGACAAATGGCCTGACATTTTGGCCGAACAGGGATTGATTGACGCCGCCGACAGGCGTAACCGCCTTATCAATGCGCTAAATCATTACTGGCAGGAACATCCGCCTGCTTATCCCGTTATTGCCGCGGGATCGACAGGATCGATCCCCGCCACCGCCGCGCTTTTAAAAACCATTGCGCATTTACCCAAGGGCGCGGTTATTTTACCCGCCCTTGATCAAAATATGTCGAAGGAAGCATGGGCAGAAATAGAAGAAGGCCACCCGCAAGCAACCTTAAAACAATTGATCGGATTTTTGGGATGCACGCGTGAAGATGTCAAAGACTGGCCGCTGATGAACGGTTATACGGCGCAGGCACAGGCGCGGGAAAAATTAATTTCACAGGTGATGACACCGCCAGAGAAAACCGATGACTGGCAAAAAAGTCATTTAAGCGAAAGTGATAAAAAAAATCTGCTGCAAACATTGGAAGATATCAAACGTTATGACTGCGCGACGCCGCAGGAAGAAGCGCAGCTGATCGCCGTAATTATGCGCGAGATGCTGGAGGATAAACATAAAACCGCGGCACTTATTACTCCCGACCGTCATCTGGCACGGCGCGTGGCGATGGCTTGCCGCCGCTGGAATATTGAAGTTGATGATTCTGCGGGATATCCGCTGGCTTATTCCTCTATCGGCAGTTTCCTGCGGTGCAGCGCGCAGGCGGCGATTGAGAATGCGCGGCCGTTATCCCTGCTGGCCTTGTTAAAACATGACAAAACACAAGGTGCAGGATTTAAAAATTTCAGATCATCCGTGCGTCAGTTGGAACGGAATTTACTGCGCGGTACAAAACCCGCCGCAGGGTTTGACGGTATCCGCGAACGGTTTCGGCAGCTAACCGATGATCCCGAGGTTAAAAGAAAACCATCGGGTGATAATCTCAAACTGATTGATCATCTGGAAGCCATCATGGCGCCGGCTATTAAAAAATTCTCCGGCGGCTTTCATGATTTCTCATCTTTGCTGGAAGAACACATTAAGCTGATGGAAAACCTCTCCGGCCGCGAGCTTCTTTGGCAAGGCGAAGATGGGGAAGCGATGGCCGCACTGCTTTCCGAATTAAATGATTATGCCGATATTATCCCGCGTGTGACGGGCGCAGATTATTTATCGATGCTGGAGCGTTTTATGGACGGCAAAACCATCCGCCCGCGTTACGGCACGCATCCGCGCCTTATGATCCTTGGCCAGTTGGAAGCAAGGCTGGTACAAGCCGACCGCGTTATTCTGGCAGGATTAAATGAGGGGATATGGCCGCCCGATCCCGGGCATGATCCGTGGATGTCGCGGCCGATGCGCAAAAATTTCGGCCTGCCGACGCCTGAGCGCGCCATTACCCTGGCCGCACATGATTTTGTGCAGGGGTTTTGTGCCAAGGAAGTTTTTCTGACACGGGCGGAACGTGTTGACGGCACGCCAACCGTCCCCGCCAGATGGTTGCAACGCCTTGATACTTATTTGCAAGCGGTGGAGATTGATCCCGACATATTAAAGGGCGGACCACACCAAGATTACGTTTGCCATCTGGATGATAATGATGATTTTATGCCGATCAGCCGCCCTGACCCACGCCCGCCGACAGAGGCACGGCCACGGGAATTATCGGTAACAAAAATCGAAAAATGGATGCAGGATCCTTACGGTATTTATGCAGAAAAGATTTTACGTCTGCGTGCGTTAGAGCCGATTGAAAAAATTCCTGACGCGGCGGAGCGCGGCACTATCTTGCATAAAATCATGGAGAATTTTACCAAGAAATTTCCCAAGAATATCCCCGACAACGCTCGCGATGATTTTATTACCATCGCCCGTGATATTTTAGATAAAAACACCGGCAACCCCGAAGAGTGGAATTTTTGGATGCCGCGCCTGATCAAGCTGGCGGATTGGGTGGTTACCCATGAGCAAGCATGGCGCAGTAAAGCCCGTTTTATCAAGTCCGAAGCGAAAGGAAGTTTTATTTTTAACGAAGGACAAAAAGATGCCTTTACCTTAACCGCGCGCGCAGACCGTATTGACCATCAGGCCGATGGCAGCGCCGCGATTATCGATTACAAATCAGGCGGCACCTACAGCAAAACAAAAATGCTTTCGGGCGCTTTGCCGCAATTACCCTTGGAAGGGTTAATCTTAAGTGAAGGTGGTTTTGCCGCCGAAAATATTAAGGCAACTTCGATTGGCAATATCAGCTATTGGAAGATGACAGGCG
>DAOPJS010000178.1:0-3463 GCA_035399785.1 Alphaproteobacteria bacterium | reverse complement strand
GCAGAAAATGTTGCCCCTGTTGTCGTCGGACTGGCAGATGGCTATACGCACATCTTTGCCCCCGCCACAACCTTTGGCAAAAACGTCAGCCCGCGCATTGCCGCCTTGCTGGACACACAACAAATTTCAGACATTAATGCCGTGCATGATGCCGATACATTCGATCGTCCGTTCTATGCCGGTAATGCCATTGCCACCGTCAAGTCAAGCGATGCAAAGAAAGTCATTACTGTGCGAGGCACAGCCTTTGATCCCGTCAAAGCCGAAGGGGGTAATTCACCGATTGAAGACATCGCCGCAAAAGGCGACAGCGGATTGTCGAAATTTGTGAAGCAGGAACTCTCCGAATCTGATCGCCCTGAACTAACCGCTGCACGCGTTGTAGTATCCGGTGGCCGCGGGGTTGGTTCCGCCGAAAACTTCGCCATTATTGAAAAACTGGCCGACAAATTAGGCGCCGCCGTCGGCGCATCACGCGCCGCCGTGGACGCCGGTTATGTTTCAAATGATTACCAAGTCGGACAGACAGGAAAAGTTGTTGCCCCCGATCTTTATATCGCCGTGGGAATTTCAGGAGCCATCCAGCATTTGGCCGGCATGAAAGGTTCCAAGAAAATTGTTGCGATTAACAAAGATGAGGAAGCACCGATCTTTCAAATTGCCGATTACGGATTGGTTGCCGATTTGTTTGAAGCGGTGCCTGAACTGACAGAAAAGCTTTAAGCCTCTTCAGCGGTATCCATTTTCATTTTAAAGACACGCTCGGGTTTCATAACGACATCATCTAACTGCGCATCATCGAAAATGATGTTATCGATTTTTGCCCCTGTGAAATCCGCCTCACGCAGATCAGCGCCGGTAAAATTCGTAAAGGTTAAATCCGCATTTTTGAAATTGGCAGACTTCATCTTACAACCTGAAAAATCGGCATAGGACAGCGATGCCCCTTCAAAATCAGAGGGACTGAAACGTTTGGAAGCCAGAGCATTGCCGAACATCAGCGGTTCAAAATTTGCGTTCTTCATATTGGCGTGGTTAAAGCGCGCGCCCTTAAAAGTTGAACCGCGCAAGTCAGCCTCTTCCATATCGCAGCGACGGAAATCACATTCATCAAGTAAAGCGCTTTGCATTTGCACTTTATAGAGATTCATCCCGAAGAAACGCGTGCCGACAGCTTTAATGGCCGTCAGTTTTTCCATCTTCAGACTTTCCAGAGGGCGCATATCAACCCCTGTCAGATCCAGTTGTTCCCCTTCCTCGCCTTTACTTTCAACCCAGCTACGGTGAGTTTCAATCATGCTGACGAGAGGTACGTCCATTTCCTTGACCGATAAACCGATATTTTCATCGGTAATGGCTTCGGAGAAATCAGCATCGTTTTCTGTCATGCCGCTTAAATCGACACCCGTAAAAATCGTCGCTTTCAAATGCGCGCCCAGAAGATTTGCGCCGACCACTTTTGCACCTGACAAGTCGGCCCCATCCATGTTGGCGTCACGCAAGTCAGCGCCCATAATGTTAATGCCGGTCATAATCGCGTCGGAGAAATCTGCCTTACCCGCCAAAGACCCTGTAAGTTGAGCGCCGCTTAAGTTCGCCCCTTTGAAATTCACACTTTGTACCGCGCCAAAACTTTCGCCGTCTTTGGCAACACCGCCGACACGCAGGTCAGCTTTGTTCAAATTGGCCCCTTTCAAGTTGGCAAATTCAATCCGCGATCCCCGTAAGTCAGCACGCACAAAGTTACAATTACCCAAATCGGCGCCTGATAAGTCACAGGCATAAAGCCGTGCCTCTTGAAAATTTGCCCCCGACAGATCCATTTTCAGCATTGAACAACCGCTGAAATCAACCTGACGCATATCTTTGCCAGCCAGTGACAGTTCAGAGATATCCATGTTTTGAAGCACGGCGCGGCGACCACCCAAACGACCACTCAAAAAACGGGCATGAAGGTCAACCATGGCATTAAGCTGATCTTGTGTCAGTTTTGCCTGCTTAGCTCTCTCGTGAAGGGTTTTTTCCGTGTTCATCCCTCTATTATGCCCCTGAATTAGTTAAAAAAACAGTTAAAACAATGCTATTTTTAATTAATCCTTATTATCCAGAAATTTATTGAAAAAAGCGATGGATTCAGGGGAATCCCAATCCGCATCCCCTTCGAAAACATGTAAAACATTACCACGCTTATCCAGCATATAGGTCGTCGGAATACCGCGCATCGGGATTGTTTTTTGAACCTGCGTATCAGAATCAAAATAGGCGGCAAACTCCCCCAAATTCCGATTATAGAGATATTCTTTGATTTCATCGTGAGAGCGTCCCTGATCCAGTGAAATGGCAATGACTTTCAGCCCTTTTCCCCTGAATTTCTGTTCCAGTCTGTCCAGTGTCGGAAGCTCAATCACACAAGGCGAACACCAAGACGCCCAGAAATTAACGAGCAGATATTCTCCCTTAAAAGCCGACCAATCAATCTTTTCCCCTTCCGGCGATAAAAAATGAACTTCCTCAATCGGTTTGGAGCGGTTTTTGGTAATCACACGGGCAAAATCACGGGCAAAGTCATCAGGAACCTCAACTTGATCGGCGATAACTTCCCCTCTGTTTTTATACATCTGGGTATATTGGAATACGACAACAACGCTGAAAATAACGCCCAGAATGCTCAGATATGAAAACAGCTTTTGTTTATTCATGGTATCAATCCCGATAGAAAAACCCTTGCCTTACGGCTTAAGCCATGATTTCTAATACGTCGTGATGAAAAAGACAGTCAAAATCATGTTATTAGTTGCTTTGCTCAGTCTGCCTATGGCTGCCTGCGGGATCAAGCCCAAATCTGTGGACGCCCCCCAAGGGAATGATAAAGACCAGTTTCCGCACACTTATCCCGCAAAATAACAATTTTTAAGTATAGAAAAGAACAATTATGACCGGTTTTCAGGAAATTGATGGTGTTTTAAACGTTGACGGCATTCCGCTAAGCGATATCGCCAAGGAATTCGGCACCCCGACCTATGTCTATTCAGCCCATGTCATCAAATCACAATACGAGGCCTTAAAAGGTGCGATGGAACGCGCCCTCCCCGCCGACCGTCAGCCTAAGCTTTGTTATGCCTGTAAGGCCAACAGTAATGTTGCCATCTTGAGTTTTATCCGCTCGCTGGGAGGCAATCTGGAGATTGTATCAGAGGGTGAGCTGACGCGCGGCCTTCGCGCCGGTTTTGAGGCAGATCAAATCGTCTCAACAGGCGTCGGAAAATCAGACAGCGAAATCAGAGCGTGCTTAACAGCAGGCATTCACCAGTTTAATGTCGAGTCTTTCCCTGAGCTGGAAAACATCAATAAAATTGCCGGCGAGCTTGGCAAGAAAGCCGCTATTGTTTTTCGTCTGAACCCGAATGTATCAGGCGGTGGGCATCACAAAACCTCCACAGGGCGCAAACGCGATAAATTCGGT
>DAOPJS010000177.1:0-3473 GCA_035399785.1 Alphaproteobacteria bacterium | reverse complement strand
AACAGACATTCCCGGTAGGCCGGCCAAGGAGGCAGGAACGGTAAAGACGTCGTTCAGATACATCTTGATCGGGTCATCTTCATTTTCACCGATGGCAAAGGCGGCGCTCGGCGCGGTTGGAGTCAGTAATACGTCACATTTTTCGTAGGCTTTCATGAAGTCTTCGGAAATCAAGCGGCGGACTTTTTGTGCCTTGATATAATAAGCATCATAATATCCTGAAGACAGGGCATAGGTACCGATCATAATACGGCGCTTAACCTCATCCCCGAAACCATCAGCGCGTGTCTTGGCATAGGTTTCATTCAGGTCTTTACCTTCAGTCCGCAGGCCATAACGTACGCCGTCATAACGGGCGAGGTTGGATGAGCATTCGGCAGGGGCAATCACATAGTAAACGGGCAGGGCATATTTCGTATGCGGCAGGGAAACATCGACGATTTCTGCACCGGCATCCTTCATCCATGCGATTCCTTGTTGCCAGATGTCTTCGATTTCTTTGGGCATACCATCGACGCGGTATTCTTTAGGGATACCGATTTTCAATCCTTTAATGTCGCCTGTCAGGGCGGCGGCGAAATCAGGCACCTTGATATCCGCACTGGTTGAATCTTTCGGGTCAAAGCCCGCCATTGATTTCAAAAGCAAAGCGGCGTCTTCCGTATTACGGGCAAAGGCACCGGCCTGATCCAAAGAAGAAGCAAAGGCAACAACACCCCAGCGGGAACAACGTCCGTAGGTTGGTTTGATTCCTGTGATACCGCAAAAAGCAGCAGGCTGACGAATGGAACCACCTGTATCCGTTCCTGTGGCGGCCATGGCAATACGCGCCGCCACGGCTGCGGCAGAACCGCCGGAGGAGCCACCCGGTGTGAGTTCGGCGTTAGAGCCGTCATTTCGTTTCCACGGATTAATCACATTTCCAAAATAGCTGGTTGTATTGGAAGAGCCCATGGCGAATTCATCCAAATTGGCTTTACCCAGCATGACTGCGCCCGCATTCCAGAGATTTTGGCTTACGGTTGATTCATATTGTGGAATAAAGCCCTCCAGAATATGGCTGGCGGCCGTTGTTTGCACGCCCTTGGTACAGAACAGATCTTTCATGGCAATCGGAATACCGTCCAGATCACCCGCTTTACCTTCGGCGCGGCGTTTATCGCTCTCGGCCGCTTGTTTCAGCGCTAATTCCGGTGTTTCTACGATAAAGGCATTAAGGCTTTTGGCCAGAGCCATGGCACCAATATGCGCCTGTGTTAACTCAACGGAAGTGAAGTCTTTATTTTCAAGGCCTTTGAGCGCTTCGGCCATTGTCATGTTGGTCAGTTTTGTCATGTCCGTCTTACTCCACCACTTTCGGTACAACGAAAAAGCCCTCAAGGCTTTCAGGGGCATTGGCCAGAATTTCTTTTTGATAACCGCCATCCGTTACTTCGTCTGGGCGAAGGCGCAGGGTAATATCAACCACACTTGCCAAAGGCTCAACATTATCGGTGTCGACTTCGGCTAATTGTTCGACGAAATTAATGATATTTGAAAGCTGGGGGCCGTATTTCTCCAATTCGGCGTCGCTGACGTCCAAGCGGGCGAGGTTGGCCACTTTGGCGACGGTTTTCTTATCAAGGGACATAAATCTGGTTTCTCTTGTTTTTGATATTATTAATGCTTAAATCTTCTAACACCGTGAAAAAGCGGGTGCAAGCCATGAAAGCAAGACTAGTCAAAGATTGTAAGGATCAGATACCTAAAAACTGCCGTCTGATGGGGCTGGATTTAGGCAGTAAGACTATCGGGGTTGCTGTCAGTGATCCGATGCAGTCCATTGCCACTCCTGTGACTACCATCAACAGGACAAAATTTTCCAAAGATATTCTGGCGTTGGGAAAGCTTATCAAAGAGCTGGAAATCGGTGGCTATATCCTTGGCTGGCCGCTGAATATGGACGGGACGGAAGGGCCGCGCTGCGACGTGACGCGCTCTTTTGCCGATGAAATGACCAAACACCCTGAAATATTTGGAAAAAATCCTTTCATCGCCCTTCAGGATGAGCGGTTATCCACACAAGCTGTGGATGACTTTCTGGATAACACTGTGAATATGCATAGGAAAAACAGAAAAAATGTAATCGACAAACTTGCCGCTCAGGTCATTTTGCAAGGGGCGCTCGACAGTTTTCAGGAATAACGGATTAATTCACCGCTATGGCGGCGCATCCAGCTTTTACCTTTGCTGTAATCTTCGCACAGATCTTCGCATAAGCGCCAGAAGGCGGGAGAGTGATCCATATGTTTTAAATGTGCCACTTCATGGGCAACGACATAGTCAAAGGCCTTTTCAGGAGCAAAAATCAGGCGCCATGAAAAACACAGCTTGCCATCATGTGAACAGCTTCCCCAACGGCTGGTGGTGTCTTTGACCTCGATTTTGCTGATTGTTTTGCCGATTTCCGCGGCTTTCTCATGCGCCAGCTCGTGCAGATGGTCTTTTGCCAGATTGATGATAAAACGCTTAATCCGCGAGGACGGATCTTCT
This sequence comes from Alphaproteobacteria bacterium, assembly GCA_035399785.1. Taxonomy (GTDB): domain Bacteria; phylum Pseudomonadota; class Alphaproteobacteria; order Micavibrionales; family Micavibrionaceae. Next base: position 941 of record DAOPJS010000177.1, on the reverse strand, counting down.
TTATTTGTAGAGACTATTAATTCATTATTTTTCAGATAGATATCTGTCTTTTTTAAAGTTTTATCGTAGCTGACTTTAATTTCGCATAATTTTCCAAGAATAGAAATAACCGCTCCGTCTTCAAAACCGATTTGTTCGGGTAATTCCGCCAGTTTTTCGCGGATCCAGTATTTATGCTCCAACGCGAATTTATAGGCGCCGACCATGCTGGCGCGCTTGGGCAGAACAAGGTTTACCACGCGTTTTTTGGGATCCAAACGAAGCGCCATGCGCTTTGCGCGAGGGTTGATTTTCAGGACAAGAGCAGGGGAAATATCCTCGAAAGCATAGGTTCTCAGGGCGTTATCGGCCTTTTTTGCCGAGACGAGCGCTTCTGAACGGCTGTTTTCCGTATTTCTGAGCGCTTTGGAGCCACGAATGCCCATATAATCCTCGAATAGCTGGTCTAGGTTGAATAACATTGTTATAGACGATCGATTAATTAGATGGCAAGGGGCAAATATTTTACAAAAATATCAGGAAACCAATTTTAACCCCAAATCATTGCGCTCTGCTACCGGAAAATTATAATCTCTGGCACGGGCAATATGCCATGGAGTCGGCTCCATGGAGGGAGTTTTGTCATATTTTATGCCGTTTTTGGCGGCCATATCCCGCATAAAGCCGATGAGGCGCAGGGCGATATTATTTTCAAATTTTCTGCCATTAAATATTCCATAATGTCCCGCACCTTCTTCCAGATGGGCAAATTTCATATCTTCGGGCAGGCTTGCGCAAAGGCGATGGGCGGCAATACATTGACCGGGTGCCGAGATATCGTCTTTGGTGCCCTCTACCGTCATCAGGGCGGTTTTTGTAATCAAGGCGGGCTCAATCAATTTGCCGTTCAGGATCATGCGCCCATGAGCCAGATCTTCGTTTTTGAAAACATCCTCAATTGT
>DAOPJS010000176.1:0-3490 GCA_035399785.1 Alphaproteobacteria bacterium | reverse complement strand
TTCCAATTTTGTTGAAGAGGAATGGGACGTTGTCAAAACACCTTTAAAACCTCAAAAACAAGCCAAACAAATACCGCCCAAGGCCTATGAAAAACCGAAATTTTCAGGCGAGAAAGCCAAAATAGCCATCGTAATTGACGATGTCGGGATGAACCTGCCCGAAAGTCACAAGGCTATTGATTTGCCGCCCGAGGTCACATTGGCCTTTTTACCCTATGCCAAAAATGTTCGTGAACTGTCTGATGTGGCCCGTCAAAAGGGTCATGAGATGATTATTCATGCGCCGATGGAGGCAATCAGCAATAAAGTTGATCTGGGCTCCATTGCCTTGCGAAGCGGAATGGACTACGCCACCTTTGATAAGGAATTTAAGAAAATGGCGGATAGTTTTAATGGTTTTGTCGGTATCAATAACCATATGGGCAGTAAGTTGACGCAAGATCCTGAAGCAATGGGTTTTCTGATGGATGAGTTAAAGCGCCGCGGCCTTTACTTTCTGGATTCAAAAACTATTGCAACCTCGATTGCTGCCCAAACGGCCAAAACATACGGCATTCCCTTTGCGGAGCGGGATGTTTTTTTGGATCATGTTGAAACACCTGAATTTACCGCAGGCGCATTGGAAAAATTGGAACGGATCGCCAAGGAGCAGGGAAGCGCCATCGCCATCGGCCACCCTAAGGAAATCACAATGCAGGCACTGCAGGCATGGATCCCGACGCTGGAGGAAAAGGGTATTGAACTTGTTACTGTCAGCTCACTTCTTGATCATCCGGAAGAAAATAAAAAGATTGTCGAAAATCATCATCAGACAGAGCAACCTGTTATCTTGAATGATGTTGCGCCTGCTACAGGCGCGCCAACCAATCTTATTTTTTCTCCGCCACAGCCTGATTATTTGATAGAAGACAAAATAACGGAATAAAGGCTTTATTTCTGTCCTTGCGCCAGATCAATGGCGTTCTCTGCGGCCTGAATAACGGCTTTGGCTTTGTTACAGCTTTCCTGATATTCAAATTCGGGGTCACTATCGGCCACCACACCGCCGCCCGCCTGAACATAGACTTTACCATCTTTGACCAACGCTGTGCGCAGAGCGATACAGGTGTCCAGATCACCATTACCATCCAAATACCCGACGCAGCCCGCATAAGTGCCGCGGCGGGTCGGCTCCAACTCGTCAATAATTTCCATGGCACGAATTTTCGGCGCGCCGCTGACGGTGCCGGCAGGAAAACCTGCGAACAGGGCATCAAGGGAGTCCATTCCCTTTTTCAACTTGCCCTGCACATTGGAGACAATATGCATGACATGGGAATAATATTCGACCGTGAACTGCGCCGTGACATCAACGCTGGAGATATCGGCAACGCGGCCGATATCATTGCGTCCTAAATCCAGAAGCATCAAATGCTCCGCCCGTTCTTTCGGGTCGGCCAGTAAATCTTCCATCAAGGCTTTGTCTTCCTCCGCATCCTTACCGCGCTTACGCGTGCCGGCAATCGGACGGATGGTAACCGTACCATCACGCAGACGCACCAGAATTTCAGGGCTGGATCCGACCAGTGAAAACCCGCCGAAATTAATATAAAAAAGGAACGGGGAAGGGTTAAGGCGTCGCAGGCTGCGATATAAATCAAAAGCGGGCAGATCGAACGGCACGGAAAAACGCTGGGACGGCACAACCTGAAAAATATCACCGGCCAGAATATATTCCTTGGCTTTTTTAACCATGCCGTGAAAGTCTTCACGGCTCATATTACTCTCCACCTTAAGGGGCGCAGATAACTTGCTGTGATGATGCAAAACTGTCGGGTCTATTGGGTCAAGCAGCCTATTGAACACGCCGTTTAAACGGCCGGACGCTTCGGCATAAACATCGTCGGCGGTTTTTTCGCTGTTATTTTTATGCTCGCGCACAGGCGTGACTAGGCACATCATGTTTTTAACATTATCAAATAACACCATAATCGTCGGGCGCATCATGATGCTTTCGGGAATATCCAGATCATTCGGATTGGTGTCAGGAATTTTTTCGATCAGGCGGATACAATCATACCCCATGTAGCCGAACAGGCCCGAGGGTGCCATCGGCGGCATGCTCTCATCGACGACATCAATTTTGCAGTCTTTTAGTTGCGCTCTTAAAGATTCAATCGGTGCTTTGGCATCTTCCTTGTTGTTGACCAAAACGCAAGTGCCGTCATAATGCCAGATGATGTCGGGATCCAGCCCAATAGCAGAATAGCGTCCCAAGACCGCGCCGCCCTCGACAGATTCAAGAAGCAGGCTATAGGGCTTGTCTTTAGATAGCTTTAGAAATGCCGAAACAGGTGTTTCCAAATCGGCGGGAATCCATTGCCAGACAAGCTGGGTTCGACCTGCTGAAAAATGTTTCTCGAAATCGGCAAAGGCAGGCAAAACACTCATCAGCTATCCGTTGATCCGCCATAGATTGATTTCAGAACGCGGTCGTTAATCTTGACGTTATATTTCTGGCTGAGGGCGTTGATATATTGCGTCATAATTTCCTGTGGCAGCAGTTCTTCTGTTTCTTCCTGAAGCTTGGCAATATCTTCTGCGGCTTTGTCCGTAGATGGCAGGCTGACGGATGTGACTTCACCGATCAGATAGCTGTCTTCGCCGCCAAGTTTCAACGGTTCGGATGGTTTTGCTTCGAAAATCTCTTTCAAAGTCGGGAAATCAAGCGGCGCCTTTGGTGCTTGTGTTCGTGATATCTTCGTATAGCTTTGCATGCTCGCGCCATACTCTTTGGCGACATCGGTCAACGGTGTGCCGCTTTGTACTTTGGCAAAGGCATCTTCCGCACGTGCACGATTGGCCAGTTCCTTTTGCTCAGCAATCCAGCGGTTTTTGAGTTTGTCTTTGACGCTGTCATAGGATTGATAGGTAAGGGGTTTGATTTCGTCAACGCGAACGGTGACATAACGCCCATCGGCCAGCTCCATTACCGGAGAGGACTCGCCAACGTCAAAATCAAAGGCGGCTTCAAGAATTTGCGCTTTATCGCCCTGATAACCCGCAAAAAGGTCTTTGCCGTTACCATCGACACCGGCTTGATTGAAATTCTTGATTTCTTCAGTGGTCAGACCCATTTCCTTGACAACGGTTTCCAGTTCTTCGCCGCCCGCCAATTGATCATCCAGCATATTGGAGGCATTGACCAGATCATCCAGCAAACGTGTCTGCATGATTTCATCTTTGATACCTGCTTTAACTTTATCAAACGGCTCGACTTGCGGTTCGATTACTTCTTTTAAAACCAAAACGTGCCAGCCAAGGGCAGTTTGAACAGGTCCGATAACATCACCTTGTTTAGCATCAAAGACGGGAGTGGCAATCTCTTCCAAAAGGCCGTTTTGTTCAAAGTCATTTTCCCCCAGATATCCTGCCGTTTTGCCGGTAATATCTTTCACCGCATCTTTCAGGTCTTTTTTGCCTTCGGTGACTTTTTTGAAAACATCCTGCG
>DAOPJS010000175.1:0-3494 GCA_035399785.1 Alphaproteobacteria bacterium | reverse complement strand
CAATGAGTCTTAAACTATCCGATCTAAGTGTACTGGCTTACGCCAATAACTTTACCCTGTGGCATTACAAAACCGATGATGCATCTGTCGCCACTTCCAACTACTTCGATAATGCTGCTGACATGATGAATGTCAATGATCTCATTATCGCTAATATTGATACGGACGGCACGCCCGCAACGCAATTTTATATTGTGACGGGCATTTCCGGCGGCGCCGTTACTATCGCAGCATACGCCTAATCCTCCCGGATATTGCTGCAACATAATGATAGTAACCTAAAGCTGGAGCATTGAAGGCGCTTTCCCCTTCCTGTCTGCCTTCAGTTCGCTCGCTTTCCTCAATGAAAAGCCGCTTTAAGTTGCCTTGTATCAATATAGGGCAGTCCTTGGGGTTATACCTCTAAGGACTGCCCGTTTTTATCGCGGATAAATCTATGAAAAATAACCCCAAAAAATGTGAATTATTAAGACAGCAGATTGATAATAAATCGGGACAAATCAAAATACTGGAAAAGGAAATCCAAAATCAATTATCAAATATCTTAAAGCTAAATAAGGAAACTGATGAAGCCAAGAGAAATTATAAGAATATGGCGACTAAGTTTGGAGTATCGAAAGTTCCAATTATAACTTCTAAAAGCGCCGGAAATATTTTTGATGTGTTATCTTTTGGAATGCATCAATACCATTCTCCAGAATTTAGTGATGTTGAAAAAGAGCTGAATAATTATAACAATATTCGCTTTTTTAATGAACAAGAAATTCAATTCGCTGAAAAAGAAATTAATTTTATCGGTAATAAAATTTATGAATTGCAAAAAGAAAAAGAGAAATTAGTAAAAGAGATGCGATATTCAGACTGTTTTTAGTTTAGTTATCAGTTTCTGACAAAACGCTAATATGGCTTTCCTTTTCTGTCGATTTTATATCTTGGCAAGCATACATACCCCAGAGAGTAAAAAATAAAATAAACATCACATAACCAACTCTCGTAGGCTTCAACATGATGAAGTTCTGAAGTTTTTTCAACATTCTGCAAAATAACAAATTATAAGGAGACACTCAATGGCCTTAAATGACATTAGTCTATGTTCGCGCGCGCTGGTCAGGCTCGGCGCCAATCCGATTACCTCTTTTGACGACGGGACGGCGGAATCCGAAATTGCCGGCGCTTTGTTTGCGCCGATACGTGACGCCTTGCTTTCGGCTTATCCGTGGACATTTGCAACAGGGCAGCTTGTGCTGACCAAACTGGACACAGATCCTGTCGCCGATTATCAAAACGCCTTTCAATTACCGAATGATTTTCTTCGCGCCATATCGGCAGGTGGCAGTAGCAAGGGAAGAGGAATGAACTACCGCCTGGCAAGGGGTGAACTGCATAGTAATCACGAAGATATCACGCTGACCTATATTTTCAGACCAACGGAGGAGGAATTTCCGCCTTTTTTCGATCTGGCATTGATAGCCAAATTGTCCGCCGAATTTTGCATTCCTGTAACTGAAAATACATCACGGGCAGAGGCATTTTACAGACTGGCGGAGCAGGAATATGCCCGCGCCCGCCAGATAGATGCGCAGCAGGACAGCCCTAACCATCTTGAAAACTTTACCTTGATTGATGTGAGATAACGATGCCGAGAATTACCCAAGTCAAAACCAATTTTACTGCCGGAGAAGTTTCGAGTGATTTGCTCGGCCGTGGTGATTTGCGCGCCTATGAAAACGGCGCCGCTTTGTTGCGGAATTTATTTATTTATCCAACGGGTGGTATCACGCGCCGTGCGGGTTTGCAATATATTGATACGGCGGAAGGAAACGGACGTTTAATCCCCTTTGAATTCAATACGGAGCAAACATATCTGTTGGTGTTAACATCCAATCAGATAGATGTGTATCTGGATGATGTGCATGTGACGTCCCTTGCATCACCGTGGCCGGAAAATGATATTGCTCAACTAGCCTGGACGCAAAGCGCTGATACTTTATTATTGGTGCATCCTGATTATGCGCCGAAAAAACTTATCCGTAATGCGCTGGGGAATTTTGAATTAAATGACTGGGCTTATTTCGAAGAAAACGGGGTAAACTATCAACCATTCTATAAATTTGCTGATAGTTCTGTGACCCTGACACCCAGTGGAACAACGGGCACGATCACCCTAACAGCCTCTAGCGATGTTTTCTTTGCCGCTCATGCGGGAACAAGATTGCAAATCAGCGGCAAGCAGGTTGATATTATCAGCTACGACTCACCAACCGTTGTAACCGTCAATGTGATAGAGGACTTGGCAGATACATCGGAAACCATTGATTGGTTTGAACAGGCATTTTCGCCCGTACGCGGCTATCCTGTCACGGTTGCTTTCCATCAAGACAGGCTCGTGATTGGTGGCTCCCGCGATCTGCCCAACCGTTTGTGGTTTTCCCGTTCGGGTGATCTGTTCAATTTTGATTTAGGAACGGGACTGGATGATGAAGCGATTGAATTTTCTATCCTCTCCGATCAGGTTAATGCCATTCGCGGTATTTTTTCCGGCCGTCATTTGCAGGTTTTTACCAGCGGGGCGGAATGGATGGTGACGGGGGTTCCTTTAACACCCGCCACAGTGCAGCTAAACCGCCAAACCCGTGTCGGATCGGCGATAAGCCGTTATATTCCGCCAGTAACAGTTGACGGGGCAACAGTTTTTATTGCCCGTAATGATCAGGGCATTCGTGAATTTCTCTATACGGATATCGAACAAGCCTACACAGCCGTTGATTTGGCGCTGGCTTCACGTCATATCGCCGAAAATATTATTGATCAGGATTATGATCCGCTACGGCGATTAATTTTTGCAGTACGGGAAGATGGTAAATTTGCGACGATGACATTTTACCGCGCTGAGCAGGTGCGGGCGTGGACGCTTCATGAAACACAAGGCGCCGTAAAATCGGTCAGTGTTGTCGGCGATGATGTTTATATGCTGGTGGATCGTAACGATAATTATCTGATCGAAAAATTTAATGAAGATCTCAATCTGGATTCTGTTTTAACAGGCGAAGTAACCGTTGCGACCGATACTTGGTCCGGTCTCGATCATTTGGATGGCCTGATGGTATCCGTTATTGCCGACGGTGTCGCCTTAGATAATCCGGTTATGGTGACATCGGGGGCGATTACACTTGATGATCCTGCCAATAAAATAGAGGTCGGTTTGCCGTATACCCATATTATCGAGCCGTTACCACCGGCAATGATTGAAGGGATTGCGGGCAAAAAATTACGCCTTGTCCGTGCTGTTTACAGATTGCAACAAACACAGGCCATGCGGCTGGATACAGGGCAAGGCTTAAAAGATATTCCACTAAAGCAATTCGGCGAGGATGTCATTTTGGATGCCCCGCCCCCTGTTGTTGACGGCGATATTGCTATTCGGGCTCTGGGTTGGCAGAAAGGCGGGACATCGCCGTTATGGCGGATTGAACAATCCGTGCCTTATCCGTTTC